>JAZPXS010000191.1:0-11404 GCA_045543775.1 Clostridia bacterium | reverse complement strand
TAATATTTGGGTTAGATGCCGCTTTTTCTTTAAGCATATTAACATAATCGTCAGTATCGCTTGTATCTCCTGCAATAACAAGTTTTTTATCTGTCTTGATTTTGTCGTATGCATCAATAAGGTAATGAATACCTTTTTCTGCGGTCAGCCTTGAAACAACAGATATGTATTCGTCCTTTTTAAGACCGAACTTTTCTGTAATAATCTCAGCATCTTTCCTTTCGGGGCGGCTGATTCCATTGTGAATAATGGTAGTTTCACGGTTATATGTTTCTTTAAAATAATCATAAGCCGCCTGACTGAGCACAATAACCTCGTCTGCGTATTTTGCCAAAACTTTTTCGCCGAATTTTATGTACTTTGATGCAAAACCCTTGCCCCATTTTTCTCTCTGCCAGTCAAGTCCGTGAACTGTGGCAACGCATTTTTTACCAAAAAGCTTGGGAATCCAAAGTGCTGCGCACGGACCTTCAGCGTGAAAGTGAATAACATCATAATTACAAAATGATGCCGCAATCGCCGCAGTAAACGATGCTATCATCGCAGCAAAACCACGAACGTTTAAAGTCCACGCATTTTTAAGCTTTACGCCTTTATACATTTTGTTATGAACAGTTCCCACATATTCATTTTCAACCTTATCTGATGAGCGGTTGTAACAGGTAACTTCGTGACCCATTTCAACCAGCATGGGACACAATGTTGTAAGAACATTTTCTATTCCGCCTCGCCTTGACGGAACAACCTTATGTCCAATCATAGCAATTTTCATTTTCTTCACTCCAAAGTTTTATTATCTTCCGGTAGCAGTAAGCATAACTATCGGGGTTTTAAGCATAATTTTCAAGTCATTAAGATATGTTCTTGTCTGTATGTACTCTATATCCATTTCCACCCACTGCTCAAAGGGGATGTCGTTTCTGTTTTTGGAAATCTGCCAGGTGCAGGTTATACCCGGTGTTACAAGAAGCCTTAGCCTCTGATAATCTGTGTAATGCTCAACCTCTCCCGGCAGGGGCGGTCTTGGGCCTACAAGAGTCATTTCTCCCTTTAACACATTGAAAAACTGCATAAGCTCATCAAGAGAAAGCTTTCTCAGGTACTTTCCTATCCTTGTTATTCTGGGATCGTCCTTAATCTTGAACACGGGACCGTCCATTTCGTTTCTTGCCTTGAGTTCTTCCAGCATTTTGTCAGCTCCGGCACGCATTGTGCGGAACTTGTACATATAGAACTCCTTTCCGTGACGCCCAACTCTTATCTGCTTGTAAAAAGGCCCTGCACTGGGATCATCTATAATAATAACAAGTGCAATCACAATCATAAGAGGCAGGAAGAAAAGCAGAATAAGACTTGCAAAAAATATGTCAAATATTCTCTTTTTTCTCCAGTAGCCGGCATAGGATTTTTCTATTATTGCTTCCAGCTTTTCTCGGGTTCTTTCGTCTACCTTTTCACTTTCGATATAAGGCATCAGTTACACGCTTCTTTCTTGTTAATATTGTGTACAGCTTCATATTCTTTCTTTCTGCCCTCGGAATAATAAAACTTGTCAAAGACAGTATTTTGGGTTTTCTCATCATCTTCCAAAAATCCGGGATGGAAGAGAATTTCGATATCGGCATTTTTTCTTGCCGCTTTTTTTATATAATGGGGAAGTACTTTTTTTACCCTTTTTTCATCCATTGATCCGGAAAAAAGTATTCCGAAAAAGTATGCGGTTTTTATATTGCCTGCCTGCTTTTTGTTTATCTGCCAAAAAGACTTTAAAAGCCACTGCTTTATAACATTTACTGCGCTGTATGTAAAATACAACGCGGGAGTCATTATGTAGGGCATAACCGGTTCTGCAGGGATTCTCAAATATTCCACGGGGATTTTTTCGTCCCTTATGACCTTTGTAAGCATCCTGAACACCGATGGTATCATATGGGTGTGCTGATGGCTGTCAAGAAAGATGGGCTTATCTCCCGAAACATTTTCTCTCCAGTATGTAATCTGAGCCCTGAGCTCACGGCAGACCTGATTTTCCAGTTCTTTTCTTCTTAAAACCGAAAGGAAAAAAAGTCCGAAAAAGGTATGACGAAATGTTCCGTCCTCACGGGCGATGAGGCTTACCTCCCGTGGGTCCGACATACATTTGCCCTCCACGAGATTTAAGTGCAGACTCCAGTGCACATCAATGTCGGGCAGCGGGAAAGTCAAGCCGAAATTGGGAAAAACACTGATTTTGTTAAGAGAGCCGTTTTTTGCACATTCAATAATCCTCTCCGACGATATGGGAGATATTCCGTAATCGTCTGCACAAATATATATCACACTACTCACTCTCCGCTCCAAGCTTTACTACTATAACATCATCCACTGCGGAAACACTGCTCATATCGGGCCAAATGCCCATTTTCTGAACACTGTCCTTTGCAAGGAATTTATTCTTTTCCTTGCCGGAAAGGAACTTGTAATCCTTGTGGCAGTAGTCATTGAGGGCACTGCAAAGTACACTCTGCCCCACCGTTTCGTCATCTTTTCGTATTATATATCCGTCTGTAATTCCCGTAATGTCGGGTGGGAGGCTCACACTGTATGATTCGCTTCCGTCAAGGGAGCCTATCACAAGAATTTTGTCATAATCCCCGCTTTGGGGAAGCTGTTCTATTCTGTCAGCAATGCGGATAAGAACACCGTAGGACTTTTCGTATGCCATCTGTGCCTTGTGGTAGCTCACATTGGCTATGACAATATGATTAAAAACTATGCCCAGTGTAAGCACAAGCACCGTCCAGCACTTAGCATTTTTGACTCTTTCACTTCTGTCACAGCCTCGCTCATAGAGTATAATAAAAAATACATAGAACACACTGTAACCCATAAGCATAAGAGTGTGATAATCCACTCCTGCATTTATGAAAGCCAGCACTGCTCCGCCCGAGATAAGCATAAAGGACATTATCACCATAAAGATAATTTTCAGCGGTGAACGAAAAATGCCGTTTACTGCCGCATATTTTATGTAATGCATAACAGTACAAATTACAAGCAGTACATTGAGTGCACTTGTAAGACCTCTGCCCTTTGAGAAATCAAAAAAATATGTAACAAAGGTTTCCTTTATCTTATAAAGTGAGCCTGCAAGGTCCAGTGATGCCAGACTAAATGCTGAATCTATACCCTGATAATCACCAAGGGATTGCGATGTAAAGAAAAGTACTGCTTTGAGTATCAGCCAGTAGAGAACCATTCCGCCGATTCCTGCGGCAAGAACCTTGAAGCCTTTTGTCACAAGAAGCTTAAAATCCTTGCCGTTATATATGCAATCGTCAATAAGGTGAAGAAGCATAAGCATTACCGTGACGGTTATATATGCCTGATAAATACCTGCCGACAGTGCAATGAGAACTGCCGCCTCGATATATCGGGGTTTATCCTTTGCCATACATACTGCGGCAAGGCAGGACAGAAAAAAGGCAATTGCATAGCCATCTGCCACATAGTTATACATAAGCACAGAGGTAACAGTGGGAAAAGTAACAATAACCGAGCCTATGAGAAATGCGGTTATTCCCCCTCTGACATTCAGAATCCTGCATATGCAAACCGCCCCAAGAGCGTGAAAGACGATAGAGAGAAGCCCGTTTAAAAAAGGCAGGTCGTAGAATGAACTAACCGAGCAGACCACAGGCAGAAACCATCTTCCCAAAGAAACCATATTCTGAGAGTCATAGCGGAACACAAGGGAATCCCAGTTGGGAAGCCATCCCGTAATCTTGTAAAGATGAGCAGTAAGTCCTGCCGCCAATGCACAGTAAAAGCATATCCAATACTGAGGCAATATTCTGTTTTTAAGTTTTCCGAGAATTTTCTCAGGCATTTTTACCACTCCAGCCAACTGAATTTATGCAGAAATTTGCCATACAGCTTTTCGTACATTCTGACACCTATTATCCTTTTTATAAAGGTGGTCCGACGGCTTGTTGCCGAGGTCCAGGATGCCACATAGTGATGTATGGAAAAAGTGTTTTTTGTTATCTTTTTTCTTCCTGTGCTGTAATTCATAGGACAAAGATATTCCTGAGGAAGAAAACGGATTCCCATAAAAACCCTGTCCTCGTCCGTAAAGTCCATACCAAGCTCCCTTAGTGCCTTGGTGTTCCTTATCGGGCAGGGAGTGATATCATAGCTTCCGTCAGGGAGTACAAAGGGAATATCATCGTAGTCTCTCAGCATTCTTTCTACCAGCTTATCGCCTTTTTCGCAGGCAAAGCCAAGTCCTGTGCAAACCACACCGTTTTCATCAAATCCCATAAAGCCACCGTCTGAAACAAGCTCGTCAAAGGGCTTTATGGCTTCAACATCTGTATCAAAGTATATGCCGCCCATATCGTAGAGCACCTTTAGGCGTACATAGTCACTTACAAATGCCCACTTTCCTGCCTCGTAGGCCTCACCGGCATATCTGTTGGAACTAATATCAAAATTATCCTCATTCCAGCATATTATCTCATAGTCGGGGCAGTACTTTTTCCAGCTTTCTATACATTTTTGTGCCAGTTTGGGAAGCTTGCCCCGTCCAAACCAGCAGTAATGAATAACCTTTGGAATACTCACTGATTTTTGCCCCTTTCGTTTAATAGACATCTGAATCGCTTTCCAAAAACAAGCAGGTTTGCACCCGCATACAGGGCGACAATCCAGAGGGAATGTACAATACCGTTTACAAGAAGTCTTCCAAAAGACATTCCGCTGAAGGTATCAACAAAGAATATTATCATAATAAGAGTAAATATACCGCCGTTTACAATCCAGCATTTGTATGTACAAAGCTGACTTCTGCCGAGAATCTTTCTGTTGGAATAATAAATCATAACAATACTGCGGTAAATAAGTGCCGCAATTGTTCCTGCAATGGCACCGCAAATGCCCCAATATATTATGGCAATTACCGACACGGTAATGTTTATAGCCATCTCCCATACGGCGTGGATGCGTGTGTCCTGAAACTTTCCTGCATATTCTATTATGCTGTTTGCGGGCAGCTTGCCGTTGGCAAGAAGATTCATAACTACAAAGAGAAGCACCAGAAGTGTATTTGAATATTCGGCATCGTTTATACCGCCGGTATAAATCTGTATAAGAGGCAGGAGGAACACTGCCATAAGTGTGTAGATAATAAATGTTCCCGCTATGTACAAAGGCTCATAGGCAGAAAAGACCTTATCAAAGCTCTCTCTGTCCGTGTTGAACTTCTGCCCCAATGCAAAGCTGAAGCCGGAGACAACCGCAGTGATGAAGTTCTGCATTTGTGAAAAGAATATACTGTATATGGTGTACACACTGACTACCTTGAAATCACAAAGAAAGGAAAGCAGGATAATATCGGTGTTATTAAAAATCATACCCGAAATCTGATGGATAAGAACAGAGTTTTTCTGCGAAATAGATGCAAAATCAGGCTCTGTCTTTAAATCCAGCCACTTATATCTTCTCTTGGCATATAAGTACAAAAACAGAAGCTGACAAAGGGCAATTACACAGTAAACAAGCTGAATAAGTACAAGGCTGTCCGTAAGCAGAAGCACAAGAACCTTTCCTGCATTGGAAAGAAGCTGCACTGTGGTTTCCGAGTTATTTATTACATATCTTCTGCCGTCGACCTCCATAAGAATACGGTACTTTGCCTGAACAAAATAGCTGAAAAGTGATGGAACGGCATTTAATAATACAATAAGAAAAAGTATGCGGCTGTCTATGGATGTGGGTACAGCATAGGCATAAATCACGGCAATAACAAGCACCAGCACAAGATAAACCACACCTGTTTTGATGTAATACCTGTGCGTTGCCGCAAGAACCGAGCTTGCACCCTGCCTGTCATCCTGACCTATTTTTTTGTAGAGAGCCTGAGTTGTGGCAAGACCTACACCTGCCTCCAGAAGGCACATATATGTAAAAATCTGCTTTACGGTAGACAGAACTCCATTGACCTCGGAGCCAAAATTCTCAAGATAAAGTCGGGGAATAAGAAAGCTCAGGGATATGAGAACCACCTGATACACAAGGGATGATATTATGTTGTTTTTTATTCTTGCATCCTTGCCTGCCACGGTGATTCCTCCTTTTGAACATTGTATAAAAAAACCTACTTCACCCCATTAAAATCCTATTTTATATCATACCACTTATATGTATGGTTGTCAACAGATACACAGGCACAAAATGAGCCACTGACAAGCTTTTCCGTGCTGTCAATGGCTCATTTACTATACTCTGTTGCATATATAATCCTTTGTGGCTTCCTCCCTGTGGATAATTCTTGCAGGATTGCCCACTACAATGCTGTGGTCAGGCACATCAAAATTCACATAGCTAAGAGGTGCAATAAGCACATCTCTGCCGATTTTTACATTGCCTACAACAACTGCATTTGTACCTATCCAGCAATCTCCCTCAAGAGTGGGAACACCTTTTCTTTTTCCGCGGTTTTCCATACCGATAGTAACTCCCGTGGCAAGATTGATATTTTTGCCAAGCTTTGCATCAGGATGAATGATTATCCGTCCAAGATGACCTATGTAGAGTCCCTCGCCAATGGCTGTCCTTGCAGGAATCTGTATCTGTGTTTTGTCCGACATAGCCATAAGTCTCAGGGTGTACCATAGCCTAATCGGAAGAAAACGGCAGGTATTTGCCTTTCTGTATAGCTTTATGTACTTAAGCTCCGCAGGTCTTAACAGCCTCTTTAAAAACGGCTCTCCCTCGTCACCGTAGTATCTGTACAAATCCTTGTCAAAACAGGTTTTCATCCTGAGCACCTCCCTTCTGCCTTTTTTCCAGAAATATCTTTCGTGTAATAAAATTGTACACCGGTACAAAAATCATTGCAAAAATCTTTACTGCAAGATAATACACATCCATGCAGTCCACGCCAAGCCACATAATGAGCTGATTTATGCCTAGTCCCCCGATGCTGAGAAGAACAAAGGTAATAAATTCCTTTACTCTGCTCTGCTTTTTCCCTCTGAATACGAACCTCATACTGAGTATATAGTTTACAACAACGGAAACACAAAATGCAACCGCCGAAGATGAGAGAACATCCATATGCACACATTCGGTAAGTACGGTCAATGTACCCACATCAACCGCCGCGGCAATAAGCCCCACTATACCGAATTTTACTATCTGACTCACAAGTTTCTTGTTTTTCATATCACACCACCGGGATTCTTTATAATGAAATATTATCACATCCCGAAGATATAATCAAGCAATTTTCAGGGATAGAACTTCATTATTTCCTCTGCGATCTCTCCAAAGACAGGTGCCGCAGATGCCGCACCGCTTCCTCCGTCCTCCACAAGCACCGCCATTGCATACTGTGGATTGTCGTAGGGAAAGAATCCGCAAAACCACCCGTGAACAAGAGTTCTGCCCCCTACTTCCCAGCCGGTTTCTGCAGTTCCGGTTTTTCCGGCTATTTTTGCCTCGCTTTGGGAAAGGAGCTTTCCTGTTCCGTCCTTCACTGCGGAAATCATACAGTTTTTAACATATTCGCTTGTTTTTTTGCTTATTCTTACCTCTTGTGTATCAGGTATGGGAAGTGTAATTTTCCCTGTGGCATCACTTGTCTGCGAAATAATATTTACATCCCCTGCCACACCGTCGTTGGCTATAATGCAAACCATATTAGCCGCCTGAACGGGCGTTATGAGAATCTCCCCCTGACCTATGGAATAGTTTACCGTGTCCGTTATCTCTTTGCCATCGGGAATGTTTCCGTGAGTTTCTCCCAAAAAACCTCCGTCCGTGATGACGGGTGTACCTATTCCGAATTTTTTTGCAGTGGAGAGTATGGCATCTGCCCCCACATCCAGTCCCATTTTGTAAAAAGCACAGTTACAGGACTCCGAAAAAGCCCTCTCGCACCCTATCATCCCGTGTCCTCCCTCTTTGTTGCAGGAAAAGGTGTGGTTATCCAAATTAAAAAAACCGTCACAGGTGTACTGACGGCAAAGCTTTGCCCTCTCTCCTGCCGCACACATAGTAACAATCTTAAAAATGCTTCCGGCATTATAGGGCATAATGCACCTGTTGACAAACTCTCCCCCATCCGAATTGAGATAGGGCGAAATGTCATTCTGATTATAGTCGGGAGTGCTTGCCATAGCAAGGATATCAAAGGTTTTTGTATCCAGTATCACCACAGCACCGGTAATTTCTCTTTTTTTCATTACATCTTCCGTCAGACGTTGGATATGACTGTCGATAGTAAGTGTCACACTGCCCGCAGGCGGATGCTTTTCCCTGAAACTCAGCGGTGCGATTATCTTTCCGTTTGCAGACTTCATAACCTCTACGCTGTCTGCACCGGAAGAGGCAAGAATGCTTTCGTAGGCTTTTTCCACACCCGACACACCGACTCCGTCGGAGTCCACATATCCTATAATATGTCTTGCTATGGAATTTTCCGAATACCGTTCAGGAACCAAAGCCAAAGGCTCACCACTATGGAGATTTATTCCTGCATTTTCATCAAGTCGCAGTTGGACTACGGTATTATCCACCAGAGGCACACCGCCTCTGTCGTATATTTTGCCCCGATAGTGCTTTATTACTATACTGTCGGAGCGCTGACTTACTGCACTTTTTGTATAGGTCTCCCCTTTCACAAAGCATATGACACCGCAGGCACCTACAAGGAGAGCACTGCAAAGAGCATATGCCAGAAAAATTGTTATGAGCCTTTTTTCTTTCATAATATCACCAAGGATATTTTTGGCATTGGGAACGGATTTTATCAAAAAAATTGTGATGTAAAAAATCGAAGAACTTTTTACATCACAATTTTTTAAGCGTCGTATTCTGCTATGTAAGGCAAATTCCTGTATGACTCCGCACAATCAAGACCGTATCCTATAGCATAGTGGTCAGGTATTGTGAACAGTGCCTCATCGGCTTTGAAGTCCACTACTCTTCTTGAAGGCTTGTCAAGGAGTGTAATAACTTTCAGAGAACGGGGGTTGCGGTCACGAAGAATTTTTGTAACTTCCTTTAGTGTTCTGCCGGAATCTATAATATCCTCCACAAGGACTACATCGTAGCCTGAGATATCCTGCTCAAGGTCCATTACAATGTTGACACTTCCCGATGATTCCATACCGTCAAAATAACTTTTGACACGCATAAAAGCAATTTCGCAGGGTGCATCTATTGCACGGCACAAATCTGCCAGAAATACAAAAGAGCCCTTTAATATGCTCACAAGGAGTATCGGTGTGCCGTCATAGGAGGCGGCAATTTTTTCGCCGGCTTTTTTGACAGCCTGAGCTATCTCCTCGCTTGATATAAGAACTCTCTTTATTTTGCTCTTGTATTTTTCAACTTCAATGATATTAGACATAGCAATCTTTCTTCCTTTGATATAAAATACTTTTATATTTTAATTTTATCATACAGATTTATATTTTACAAGATAATTTTACATTTTAATAAAATTTTGACAAAATTCCTCTTGCAATATTTGACATTGACTTTTGGGGTGTGTTTGTATATAATATAATAGCAGAAAAACTCACACGGGGACGCAATGGTTTCGACGGGGGTTTTGAAGTCAGAGGAGCGAGCAGCGGTGGGTGCCGCTTTAACAAACCTAACTTTAAAATTAAACGCTAACAAAAATTTAGCTTACGCTGCCTAATTAAAGGCAGCCGTTCTTACCGGGGCTACCGCACCTTGGATAAGAGCGTCATTTAGCGGTGAACGTGAGTGTGCAAAGCTTTGAGCACACCATGAATAATGAAGCTACCGACTCTGTAAGCTTGTTTGTGAACTTACAGACGAGGGAATAACGATCACAAACTGCGCTCGGAGAGCCTCCGATGAATGAATTTTCGGACAGGAGTTCGATTCTCCTCGTCTCCACCAACGATTTTCACACACACGAACACAAAGTTCGTGTGTGTGATTTTCTTTTTTGGGAGACTTTGCAACCACTGTCTTGCCCTCTTGCCCTAAGGCAGTTCGGTACTGTCCTTTGAGATTTTGAAAGTATCCTCAAAACTGTCCTCAACCTGTCCTCACCGTCTTCTCCTTTTTTCCCCTCTGCTCGCAAGATAAACAGATGCGGCAAGCATTACACGCTCACCGAAGGCTGTCAAAAATGCAGTTGTGCTTGCACCGACTAAAAACATCATATCATCACGCCCTTTCTCTGATTGCTTCAATAATCCGCAGCTTTATTGATGAAATTGTTGTGTATAATGACAGAGTTGAAATTACACTCAAGACATCATCGGAACATAGAAAGGAGCATAGTAAATCTGCATAGAAAGAAAGCCGTTGCCTAAGGGTGACGGCTTTTGTAATGTAAAAAATGATGTTTTCTATTTTGCATTTGAAATTATTGTCTAAATATGGTATAATAAATCAAATATCATTAAATTAAAATTTGAAGGAGACCAACGATGGATTTTATTTTCACTTTAGTTATAATTATTTCTGTAATGATAATCATTGTCGAACTAATAAGAATATCAATAAAGATTAAGGAAAGTTATGATAGACAAAGACTCAACAAAAAGGTTATTGATTCATTTAATATTAATACGCAACATTCTGTTTTTCTTGAGAAACTTTGTAGAAGGAAAGAAATTATATATCGCTCATATGTATTGCATAATTCATTGTATTTAATCAGTAATTTTTTTAGTCTAAAATATTCAATTGCAACATTTGCAACAACTGTTATTGCTTTAGATGATGGTGCTTCGTGGAAAGCAACTATATTATCAGTAGTAACTATGGCATTTGTTATAATTAATATGTGCATAAAACCTAGACAACATGCCAACCAGTACTTACTAGCATGGAGAAGATATGAAGAACATACTCAACATATGTTACAGCACAATTACAATAATTTAAAATCTGATGAAATAGTAAATCTTATAAAGCAATCAATAGTAATTCAGACTAGTATTGAAAGTAGTTTGAAATATGATGAGAACGATGATTAGAGTATTTGCAAGTTCACATCATTCAATAAATTCATGACAAAGTTTAACAAATAAAAAAGAGGTGTTTATTTATGGATTGGATTGATTATAGAGAGAAATTGGGAATCGGATTTGATGATGAAGGAAAAGCCAAGATTTTCATAACCAACATCTACAATTTTTTAAGAAATTTAGATGATTCACCAACCTTCAATTTTGGAAGGGGTTCATATGCTGATTTTTGTACCGCAACAGGTACTATTATGAAACTTCATGCTTATTCTTATTTTGCAGAAATCATTACTATTATTATGGGCAAAATGGATGCCTTCAAAGAGTTTTTAGCATATTATGTTGCATTTATAAACTCTTTGCCAAATAACGAAGGTAAATATTCCCGTAAAAATATTGTT
>JAZPXS010000190.1:0-6233 GCA_045543775.1 Clostridia bacterium | reverse complement strand
CCATCATAAACTGAATCTGTCTTTCTGTATTACCCGAGGACATAGGAAGTGTGAGACAGCCAACCTTGTGAGAGCCGCCGTTAAGACCGGGACCTCCGGTAAATAATCCATAGCCATAGGCAACCTGACAAACATCCTTATTGGTACCGCCTGCCGCAACAATAGCACGGGCACAGCAGTCTTCCCAGAGATTAACATCATTCTGTGTGTAGAAAGCCACTACACGGCGACCTGTTGTACCTGATGTGGACTGGATACGAACGCAATCCTCAAGGGGCTTTGCCAGAAGTCCGTAAGGGTATGCATCTCTTAAATCCGCCTTTGTAAGAAAAGGAAGCTTGTGTAAGTCTTCTATCCCTTTGATATCTTCGGGTTTTACACCCTTTTCGTCCATAAGATTGCGATAATACTCCACATTCTCATAAACATGTTTAACCTGTTTGACTAATTTTTCGGACTGAAGCTTTTTCATCTCTTCAACCGGCATAGTTTCGATTTCTTTCTGATAGTAATTCTGTGCCATTTTTAGTTCATCCTTTCCATTTCGCATATTAATTCTCTTGAAACAGGATTTTGCGGTATTAAAAAAGTCCCCTGCACTCCTGTTTAAGGACGCAGAGGACGAAAATAACATTTCCGTGGTACCACCTCAGTTCGTCGCTATCTCACGGTAACGACCTTATCAGGTACTATCATACCCTTGTTCTGTGACGGGAACTCCCGTTGCCTCCTACTTAAGAATAATCTTGTTCAGTGCACTGCTAACAGAAGGAATTCGTGAAGGACTCCGCATTTGCCTCGCACCAACCGGCAACTCTCTCCATGCTCTTTCCAAACTACTGGTTTCTGCTCACCGCATTTAATATATTATAAAGTATATCACTTTAGTGTGGTAAAGTCAATAGTTTTTTAAATTATTTTTAATCTTCATTGTAGCAAGAAAAAATTTCTTCTACTCTGTCTGCATCCTTATTTTTGGTAAATGAGCTCACCAGCGGAACGATGACGAGAGATACTGCCATTGCCGCAACACCCATTTCCGGAGATTTGGATGCAGCTGCGGCAAAGCCTGAATTAAGGCTGATAACAAGAGTTGATATGCCTACAACCAAAAGACCTGAAAGGATACCGGAATAAGCACCAATTTTTGTAATCTTCTTTGAGAAAAGTCCCCAGATGTAGGGTCCTATGAAACAACCTGAAACAATTCCCCAGGAGAAAGACATAAGGCTTACTATAATCGGAATATTTTGTGTTGCAAAGATAAACGAGCATGCAACAAACACAAGACAAAGAATTCTTGTAAGAAGCATCTGTGTTTCGGGATTTGTCTCTTTTCTTCTTACTGCAGGAATGAGATCAACTGCAACTGCAGATGCAGATGTGAGAACAACTGCCTCAAGAGTTGACATTGATGCCGAAAGAAGAAGAATCATAATTATTGCCAGAAGGATAATTCCGAGTGTTCCGCCGCTTAATACTTCCATAAGAACTGCAGGAATAACCGAATCGATACCGCCCTCAGGAAGAACACCGCCAAGAATGAGCCTTGATGTACTTCCGATAAGATATGCTCCGCATCCTATGATAACGCAAAATAAAGTTGAAATAACTGTACCTCTCTTAATAGCTGCTGTATCCTTTATTGCATAGAATTTACCAATCATCTGAGGGAGTCCCCAAGTACCGAAACTTGTTAGCATAATATTGAAGCAAAGGAATTTGAATGATGAACCGCCAAAGATATTTGTAAGCTGTTCTCCTGTTGTAGGGTTCGGATCTCCCGGAACGGACCGGAAGTTACTTAAGTTTTTGATAAGTCCGGAAATTCCGCCTACTGCATCATGTCCGAGTACTGCACAGATTAGACATACAACACCAACTATCATAACAATACCCTGAATAAGATCAGTGTAAGCTGTTGCAATGTATCCGCCTGCAACAAGATAAACACCTGTAAGACAAGCTATAATGAGCATCCATACCCAGGTTTCCACTCCCGGAAATACTGCACTAAACAGTGAACCGAGACCTTTGTAAACAGCTGCGGAGTAAGGAACAAGGAATATAAATATAATAACTGCCGCCAATACCTTCATACCCTTTGAATTATATCGCTTCTCAAAATAATCGGGCATTGTTCTTGCGTTGAGCTTTTTGGTCATCTTTCTTGTTCTGTTTGCAAACAGGAGCCAGGAAAGCAAGCATCCCAAAACAGCATTACCGATACCAATCCAAATACTGCCAAGGCCTATGTTCCAGCCATGCTGACCTGCATAGCCTACAAAAACAACTGCAGAAAAATATGTAGTACCGTAAGCAAAAGCAGTAACCCAGGCACCGATGTTTCTGCCGCCGATTAAAAATCCGTCCAATGTTTTTGACTTACCGTAGCTTATGCATCCGATAAGTGCCATTGTCAATGCATATATACAAAGAGCAATGATTGTGTAAAGTTGTGCATTTGTCATTTGTTTTTTCCTCCAAATCTTGCTTTTTTCTGTAACATAGTATATAATACATTTTAGTATTAGTCAAACGAATGGTTTTGATGTTTGCTATCGATTTTTTAGATGGTGGAGGAAATAATATGGAATTACGAAATTTAATCACATTTATTCATGTTGCAGAGCTCGGCAGTTTTACCAAAGCCGCAGAGATTCTCGGTTACTCTCAATCAACTGTCTCTTTCCAGATTAAACAGCTTGAGGACGAGCTTAACTGTCTTTTGTTTGAAAGGATAAACCATACCATTACACTTACAGAGAGAGGACACGAGCTTGTTTCCTATTCTCATCAGATTCGTACACTGACCGATGAGTTAAAGGAAAGCCTTGAGGAAGATAAAGAAAGCAGAGGCCACATTCATATTGTCACACCTGATTCTGTCTGTGAGGAAATGATTAACCGCAATTACATAGATTTTCACGAAAAGTACCCTTCCATTTCCGTAAAGTTTACTACTGCCGATACTACTGTAATGTTTGATATGCTTGATCATAATGAGGCAGATGTCATTATTACTCTTGACAGTCACTCCTACCATAAGGACTATGTTATTGCGAAAGAGCAACCGCTTTCTATGCACTTTGTTGCAAATTCAAAATCACGGTTTGCCGGAGTAAAAGAACTATCAATCCAGGATATTATAAACGAACCTTTTGTTTTGACCGAATGTGGGCAAGGATACAGAAAGGTTTTTGACAAGGAGCTTGCCAAAAAATCATTGGAAATAACCCCCATTCTGGAAATCGGACGAACCGATATGATAACCTCCCTTATTACTCAGGGAGATATGATTTCTTTTCTGCCGGATTTTGTCACTAAGGAGATGGTTGATTCGGGCAAGCTTTGTTACCTTGATGTGTGCGATATGAACACGGAAATATGGAAACAGCTTATCTATCACAAAAACAAATGGATGTCTAAAGCTCTTAAAACATTAGTTAATTACATAATAGAAAATGATTTTTCTGATTAAATTAAAAAGAAGCAGTCAAGAAATTTTAACTGCTTCTTTTTCTTATTCTATAGCAAACATTTTTGCAGCGTTGTTGTACAGAATATCCGCACGCTGGCTATCGGTAAGGTCTATTTTCATAAACTTTTTTATTTCATCTTCCGGCTCCCACATTGGATAGTCTGTGCCAAACAACACACGGTCTGTGCCGTATGTCATAATAAGCTCTCTTGCTTTTTCCGGAGTCATTGCATAAAGAGAGGATGAACAATCCACATAAAAGTTTTTGTACTTAAAAAGCTTTTGTGTTGCCTCTTCCCAGATTGACCATCCGCCAAAATGAGCACCTATAACCGTTAGGTTCTTGTATATATCCAATATCGGTACCATTCTGTTTGGATTGGAATAATCATACCTGCAATCTCCGGTATGCATAAGAACAGGGAGCTTGCCCTCGCAAAGCTCGTAAATCTTTAGCATACGGTAATCATCTATTTTGAATTTCTGAATATCGGGATGAAGCTTTACTCCCTTTAGCCCAAGACTTATCAGCTCGCTGACATCTGCCTCTATATCCTCGCTGTCGGGATGGAGAGTACCCAGTCCCGTAAATTTTCCATAACTCTCCTCTACTGACTTTGCAATAAAGTTATTTATACCGGAAACCTGCCTTGGTGTTGTAGCCACGGACTGAACGATAAAATGCTCTATGCCGGCTTTTTTTCCGTGATTTAAAAGTGTAGACACCTTTCCGTCCAGCAGGGATGGCATATCATAAAAATTACCTGTACTATCCGAAGCCTTTTGGGCAATTTTGTCGGGATATATATGGCAGTGTGCATCTATTATTCTTTGTTTTTTCACACGACTCATCGCCTTTCAGCAAAATGAAACTATTTCTTCAAACCTAATTTTTCGGCTGATATATCACGCATTTTGTATTTGAGGATTTTTCCTGCCGCATTCATTGGGAATTCGTCAACAAACATAAAGTATCTGGGTACCTTGTGTCTTGCGATAGACGCGTTACCAAATTCCCTCATTTCATTTTCGTCAGCAGTCTCACCCTTATGGAGTATAATCCAGGCGCAACATTCCTCACCGTATCTTTCGTCGGGAACACCAACCACCTGAACATCACGAATCTTGGGATTGGTAAGATAGAATTCCTCAATTTCACGGGGATAGAGGTTTTCGCCGCCTCGGATAATCATATCCTTCAATCTGCCTGTTACCTTGTAATATCCGTCGGATGTTCTCATACAGATATCACCGGAATGAAGCCACCCCTCTGAATCAATGGCCTGTGCTGTTGCCTCGGGCATTTTGTAATAGCCTTTCATAATATTGAAGCCTCTTGCAACAAACTCTCCGCTTTCGCCATCAGGGAGTTCCTCTCCTGTTTCGGGATCGATTATCTTACATTCAACACCGGGGAAGGCACTTCCAACAGTTTCTACACGATGGTCAAGGTCTTCGTTTACCTCACCCATTGTACATCCGGGAGATGCTTCTGTCTGTCCGTAAACAGATATGATTTCTCTCATATTCATCTCTACCGAAGCCCGACGCATCAGGTCGGCAGGACAGTTTGCACCTGCCATAATACCTGTTCTCATATAAGAGAAATCGGTCTTGGCAAAATCAGGATGATTGAACATTGCTATAAACATTGTGGGAACACCGTTAAAGCAGGTTATCTTCTCATCATTCACGCACGAAAGTGACGACTTTGGCGAAAAATATGGAATAGGACAAAGTGTTCCGCCGTGAGTCATTGTAGATGTCATCGAAAGAACCATACCGAAGCAATGGAACATAGGTACCTGAATCATCATACGGTCAGCGGTGGATAAATCCATTCTGTCTCCAATTGTCTTACCGTTATTAACAATGTTTCTGTGAGTGAGCATAACTCCCTTGGGGAAACCTGTTGTTCCTGATGTGTACTGCATATTGCATACATCGTCAGGCTTAACGAGAGAAGCTCTTCTTCTGACTTCTTCACGAGGGACAAGAGAAGAACGGGAAAGCATCTGCTCCCATGTGAGACATCCCTGCATGGAAAACCCTACTGTAACAACATTTCTTAAGAACGGAAGGTTTTTGGAATACAGGGGCTTTCCCGGTTCCAGAGTTGCAAGCTCAGGGCAAAGCTCCTGAACTATTTCCTTGTAATTGATATCCTTGCAATACTCAATCATAACAAGTGTATGAGTATCGGACTGCTTTAACAGATATTCTATTTCGTGAATCTTATATGCGGTGTTAACAGTAACCAGAACCGCACCTATTTTTGTCGTAGCCCAGAATGTGATAAACCATTCGGGAACGTTGGTTGCCCAAACGGCAACGTGGTCTCCCGCTTTTACACCTAAGGATATAAGCGCTGCTGCGCATTCGTCAACGTCGCGCCTGAATTGCTCATAGGTTCTTGTATAATCTAAAGTAGGATACTTAAAAGCGTACTGATCGGGGTAGTTTTCAACCATCGTGTCAAGAACCTCGGAGAAGGTTGCTTCTATAACGTCGTATTTTTTCCATACAAACGTACCGGTTTTCTGACGGTTGTAGTATGCGCGCTCATAGGTTCGCTTTTCGCGGTTAAGCGAAGAAATGTAGTTTTTAAAATGTGTCAGAACAATATCGGCGTCGCTGATCTCCTCATTCCACGCAGCGCAGATGAACCCGTCATAATTGAGAGAGGAGAGAGCGTTGAGGAGCTTTTTAACATCAAGTGTTCCTTCGCCAATCAGAACTGTTTTTCCGTCTT
>JAZPXS010000189.1:0-6939 GCA_045543775.1 Clostridia bacterium | reverse complement strand
TTGGCCTCCCGACTTCGGTCAGAGCTTGTGCATACAGATTTCACTCCTTGCTTCCTGGGTACTGGGTGCAGTAATCACTTCTTTGTTCTATATAGGCGGAAAATGGAAAACCAAAGCTATAAAACAGAAAATATAAAAAAGGGGTTTTATGCGTGAAAAAGACTGTTTTGTTGGTACTTATTGTTACTATGATTGTGGCAGCAATTCCTGTTCAGGCTGGATTTTCTATGGAATTTTACAAGGCCAGAGACGCATATGATGCGGCAGCTAAATGCGGCGATGATGTCGGTGTTTGCACTAATGTTGAAAAAATGCTTGCTCTCATACCCAATCCGTCAGATGTTGCGGAATATCGGAGCACAATATGGGCGATATACAAAGCAGGCCTTGCTTATGAAAGACTGGGAAATTATGAAAAAGCAAAGGAATTCTACAACAAATACATAGAATACGCCCGTTGGTTGGAAAAAGAGGCAGGAGAAGATCATTCGGAAAATATCAAAGGCTTTCAGACTCTGCTTGACCATATGAGTCTTAGACCTCAGCTGTATTTTGAAAGTTATGATCCGGCTGATGCTCTTTACTATGGTGCAAAATATGAAAATATTTACGGTACATTCAGCGGAATGGGTACCGCAAGCGGAGAAATTGACGAGGACTGCTGTAACGCCTTTACCCTCTATATCACTTTCTTTAACGAATATATTGCAGATGCCTATTACAGAATACCCGAAAATCTTGAATATCTCCAGATTGGCTGGAATGTACCCAATGAAAACTTTGGTGAATTGGAAAGTATAGCTAATGGAAGTTATGACAGTTATATTGAAACCAATCTCAAAGCCTTGACGGAAAGAAGCGAAAAGGTACTCCTTCGTTTCGGTGCAGAGGTAAATGTATGGAGTGCAATACCAAGCGATGTCGCACAGAGGGAAAAATGCATTGAAATATACAAGAGGGCATACAGAAGAATAGCAGATATGGCAAGAAGAATTTCTCCAAATGTTGCTATGGTATATTCACCAAACGATGTATCCAATTGGTATGTTGATTCTGCTGCTTTCTATCCCGGTGACGAATATGTTGATTGGATTGGAATATCCTGTTACCCGAACAAGGTCAGCGGTGCATCCGGAAAAGTGGGTGACTATTCCGATGCATTCTACTGTCGCGGTGCATATGAAAATCCTCTTATGAGATTAAAGGATGTTGTGGATAACTTTGGCGACCGTAAGCCAATCTTTATCAGTGAGTGCGGGTTCGCCTACGGCCATGATGGAGTTCAGACAACCGAACATGCACTGGAAATGTGTGAGTATTTCTATACATATGTGAATATGGTATATCCCCAGATTAAGGGTGTTATTTACTTCAATCATAATTTCAGAAAAGATTTTTCGCTGGAAAACAACATCCAGCTAAAGGAAAAATACCGTGAGTGTGTTGCTGAAAACATTGGAATTCAGGCAAGCCTGAACGGTACAAGCAGAGGATACAGTAAGTTTAACACCATTAAGGAAAAACTTGACGAGCTTGTGCTTTGCACTCACGCATATTATGCCAACGGTATGCCTGTTAGTGTGTGCTATCTTTTAGACGGTGTTGAGATACCCTCCGAAAGCGTAATTCCATACAGAGCAACAATAGATGTTAACTCACTCTCCAAAGGGGGACACACAATTACCCAGATAATCCGAAGCGGTGCTACCCAGGAGAGCTTTGATTATTCGTTTAATGTAGCAGAAGACGGAAAGGTGACCTATGTTTCCGGTCAGAATAAGGAAAAACCAATACTGTCCGTCAATGATAATGCCCCAAAATCAAATTCTGATATAAAGGTAAGAGTAAACAGAAACCTCATAATGTTTGATCAGCCGCCTGTTGCAGAAAACGGCAGAACGCTTGTTCCCTTAAGAAAGATTTTTGAAGCACTTCGTGCAGAGGTTGAGTGGAACGGCGAGACACAGACTGTTACTGCATATGGTAATAACAGAATTATTAAACTTACACTTGGCGAAAATGTGATGTATGTGAACGGTGTTGAATATGAACTGGATGTACCTGCCAAAGCAATTAACGGCAGAACACTGGTTCCGGTAAGAGCTATAAGTCAGGCTCTTGACTGCATTGTTGACTGGGATAACAGCACAAAAACCGTAATTATAGAAACACAGTATTGATTAAAAATGATAAAAGGCAAAGCCGGCGAAAAACGGCTTTGCCTTTTTTATTCAGTTGAGGATATATATCATATAATTGAGATAAAGTGCAAATGTCAGCCACACAAGGTACGGTATTTGCAATAGTGCTGCACCTTTGGAAACCCTGTAAAAACGGATTATCATAAATAGTACAAGAAGCCACAGTGCAATTAGCCAAACAAAGGAAAAGAGAAATGCACGGAACGTAAAAAATGCAATAGGCCATGCAAAGTTAAATATCAACTGTGTAATGTACAGACCAAGTCCCGTACTTTGTATTTTGCCGTCCGACTTAACAAATACCCGTGCAGCAGATAATCCCATAAGAGTATAAAGGATAGTCCACACAATGGGAAATATGAATCCCGGAGGGGCAAGGGAGGGTTTTACGATATCCTCGTAGATATCCATAGAATTCCTTGTGATGAGTGCTGAAAGTCCTCCAACACCAAGGGCGAGGAGGACCGAGATTACATATGGTTTAATTTTTTTCCACATTCAATAATCACCTCTGTGATATTGTATGCGTGTATTTATGATTTAATTCGCACTATGTTTTTTTCGCAGAAAGTGAATGGTGAAAGGTACACTTACAAGTCCCGTTATCATATCTCCGATAGGCTGGGATATCTGTATGCCGGTAAGCCCCAGAAAGTAGGTTGAAATAACGAGCACGGGTATAAATGCAAGTCCCGAACGCATAAGGGACAAGAATGAGGAAATTCCGACTTTGCGTATGCTTTGATAGAGCATATTAACAGGTACGGAAAGGGGCAGAAACATCGAGCCGATTGTTGCCCATCTGAGGGCATAGGTACCTATTTCTATAACCTCGGGATTTTTCTGAAAGGCTGTTACTATCTCTTTTGCAAAGATAAATCCCGGTATTGCAAGAATACTTACAAGGGCAAATCCAAGTACCGTAGTTACTATAAGACCTTTTTTTACACGTTCGTAGTGCTTTGTCTGATAGTTGAATGCCGCTACAGGCTGATAACCCTGTCCTATGCCCAAGCCTACGCACAGAATAAACATAGAGAAGCGGTTTACAACGCTCATTGCTGCTATTGCCGCATCGCCAAATGGCTTTGTGAGGTTGTTGAGAAGTCCGTGTGATATGGACGAAAGTCCCTGTCTTATCATTGCAGGAAAACCGACCTTGCATACCGCAAAATACAATCTGAGATTGCGGCTTATGTGCCCAATACGGATGTCAGCCTGAGCCTTGCGAAAATGAAAATATAAAAGAATAAGGAAGCTTAATATCTGGGAAACCGCAGTGGAAAGTCCGGCACCGTACACACCAAGGTTAGGAACAAGAATAGCATCACCAAAGATATTAAGAATACCGCCCGTAGTGAGACCTATCATAGAGTAAAATGCCATTCCTTCGTAACGCAAACAGTTATTAAGCACCAGAGAGCATATCATAAACGGGCAGGAAATGAGTACCCACATACCGTAGTCGCAGGCATAGGGGAGAATTGTTTCCGTACTTCCCAGAACACGCATAAAGGGTTTTATGAGAACCAGGCCAAAAACTGTCAGTATAAGTCCTGCACCGCCTCCTAGAAAAAAAGCACTTGAGGTATATTCCGATGCCTCCTTGCGGTTCTGATCTGCAAGAGCTTTTGATACCAGTGTACCCGAGCCTTGACCAAGCATAAAGGCAATTGCCTGAATTATGGCTTGCAGAGTAAAGAGTATTCCTGTTGCCGCCTGAGCACTTTTTCCCAAGGTTCCCACAAAGTAGGTATCTGCCATATTGTATATGCTTGTAATAAGCATAGATATGGTTGTGGGGATGCCAAGCCTGATGATAAGAGCTGCAACGGGCGTGGTTGTCATTTTTTCGTAGTGTTCTTGAGAATTTTTCATTGGTTACACCTTCATACAAGATTAATTATTGTTTCTGTAATAAATACTCCCAGACAGGCAAATGCCGCAACAGTTACAAGGCTTTTGCCTCTGTATGCAAAAATAAGTGCGATAACAAAACCTATACAAGCGGAAATTATATATTCCGTAGCCATAAACATAGATGGCACTGTCATTACCGTAAGAACGGCATAGGGTACATAGTAAAGAAATGATATGAGAAAACGATTTTGTATTTTTTTCTTCACAAGCACAAGAGGGAGCATTCGTATGAGATATGTAACAAGGGCGGAGACCGCAAGATATACAAAAAAGTTCTTAGTCATTTTTGTCCCCCTCCTTTTCTCCAATAGGGTATACAAGTGCAAATATGATGCTTGCCGCAACAGCACATATTATCATCATAAATCCCTCCGGAAGATTGGATAGATACGGTGCAAAGCGGAATATACAACTAAGCACAGCAGCAAACAGAACGCACAGTGCGGTACCTTTTCGCTGTTTAACTTCCGGAATTACAATTGCTACAAACATTGCGTATATTGCAACTCCAAGAGCAGAGCTTATCGATTGAGGCAGAATATTGCCTGCAAGAGCACCGATGAGAGTTCCCAGTGCCCAACCGAAATACGGCAGAACAATCAGACCGTACATATAGTTTCTCTTGACTTCGCCTTTGTTTGAAGTAGATACTGCAAAGGTTTCGTCAGTGTTTACAAAGGCAATAGCAAATCTGTCAGCTATGCGGATGTTAGAGTGTAGCTTTTGTGAAAGGGAAACCGACATAAGAGCATACCTAAGGTTAATAATAAACTGAGTGGAAGCCAGTTCAATAAGACTTCCGCCTCCGGCAATTATGGGAACTGCCGCAAGCTGTCCTGCTGAGGTTACATTAGTCATAGATATGAGGACACATTCGGCAACACTGAGACCGCTTTCGACAGCAAAAATACCAAAGGCAAACGAAACAGACAAATAACCCAGAAAAATCGGTATGGAATCCGTCAAGCCGCGCATAAAAGTATTTTCCGCTGTGTTCAGCATCAAATTTCCCAGTGCTTTTAAAAACTTGAATTTGTGTTTTTTTCTGAATATATGAAATTTTTCTGTTGTCTTCAACATAGTATCACCATTTATCTCCAGGAATCTGTCTTGTGTGGGATTTCTGTGTTTTCAATTCTAAATACCGGAGTTTTCTTCTGCTTTAGCTGAGTTTCATAGTCCTTTAGTGCCATAAGAGCGTATTTCCCGAGATAAAGAATAACCGGCATATTAATAAGTGTCATTGTACCCATAGTAATGTCTGCTATGCCCCAAAGCAGATCAGCACTAAGTCCCGCACCTACGAATATTATAAGAGATGCAACAAGGTAATAAATACGAATAAAGCCTTTTTCCGGTTGTTTGCCTTTGATGTATATGATGCATCTGTCTACATAGTACAGATTGCCAAGAAGTGTGGTGAATGCAAAGAGAATCATTGCACAGGTAATAAATACGGGACCTGCGTTTCCCAAGGTCGTACCCAGTGCTGACTGTACATATGGAGCACCGGAAAGCTCAGCTTGTGGCTCAACACCGGAGCACATACACATAAATGCAGTAGCACTACACACCAGTATTGTATCTATAAATACGGATAACACCTGAACAAGTCCCTGACTTACCGGATGAGGAACAACTGCAGATGCGGAGGCATTGGGAGCGGAACCTACGCCCGCCTCGTTGGAGAACAGGCCTCTTTTTATTCCGTACATTACACAGGAACCTCCAAAGCCGCCGAATATGGCTTTGATATCAAAAGCATCAGCAAATATACGGGACAATATTCCGGGAAGAAGCTTGACGTTCATAAGGGTGATTACAACGGCAACGAGTATATATATAACCCCCATAAACGGTACAAGTGCAGATGTTACCTTAATAAGCCGCTTGCCACCGCCCATAAGGCAGTAGCATATGATAGCTGCAAGAACAAGACCGATAATCCACGGGGATGTATTGCTATCATAGAAACTGTATGCCGAAAAGGTGGATTGCAGGTTGTAGGATGCCAGCATATTGAATCCAAAGCCGTAGGTTATGATAAGAAGAACGGAAAAAAGAACAGCAAGTCCTCTGGATTTAAGTCCTGCTTCGATGTAGTATGCAGGGCCGCCGCAGAAACCGTCAGAAGTAGATTTTTTGTAAATCTGTGCCAGAGTGCTTTCTATAAATGCGGAAGCGGCGCCTATAAGAGCAATAATCCACATCCAGAATACTGAGCCGAAACCGCCAAGGCACAGGGCAGTGGAGACACCGATAATGTTGCCCGTTCCCACCCTTGACGCAGTAGAGACCATAAGTGCCTGAAAGGAGGAAACACCGCCTTTGCTGTCAGGCTTTTGTATTACTGATTTGACTTGCTCACCAAAAAGACGAAACTGAACAAAGCGTGTCCTTATCGTAAAGTAAATACCGCCTCCTATGAGAAGTACAATGAGTATATAGCTGTAGAGCATATCGTTAACTGAAGATACAAGTTTTTCCAGCATAAATGTCATCCTTTCACTGTTTTTCCAACAGATTGTATTATACACAATATGTGCAAAAAAGTCAATTTTATTTCTTAAAAACCTTGACTAACCAGAAAACATTTGATATAATACCAATGTTGCATATTTTCGGGATGTAGCGCAGCTTGGTAGCGCATCTGGTTTGGGACCAGAGGGCCGCAGGTTCGAATCCTGTCATCCCGACCAAAATCGACAAGATTCGATAGAGTCTTGTCGATTTTACTTTTTACCTATTCACTCTTCACTATTCCCTGAAATCGAACTTGTCGATTTGAAGTAATAAGTAATATGTAATAGTGAAGAGG
>JAZPXS010000188.1:0-14152 GCA_045543775.1 Clostridia bacterium | reverse complement strand
AAGAAGCTCATACTTCTTTGCTTTTTCACAAAATGCACGGGAATCTTTTTCAAGTGCTTTAACAAAGAGATAGAAAGCACCGTCAGGCTGTGCAACCTTGTAGCCGTACTTGGAAAGTGCATCACAAAGAATGTCACGGTTTTTCTTGTAGATTGATATATCCGCAGTCTTGCCGATACATTTTGGTACAATCTTCTGGAAAAGACTTGGTGCACACACAAAACCAAGGGACCTGCCTGCACCGCACACGGCAAAATACACGCTCTGCCAGTCATTTGCAGTATCCGGCACAAGAATGTAACCTATTCTCTCACCGGGGAGAGAAAGGGATTTACTGAAAGAATAGCAGACAATAGTGTTGTTGTAGTAATTGGGGATAAAAGGAACAGTAACACCATCGGTATATACAAGCTCACGGTAAGGCTCGTCTGCTATAATGTAGATATCCTTGCCGTATTTTTTCTGTGCGTTATCCATAACCTCACAGAGCTTTTTGATGGTATCTAAAGAGAACACAACACCGGATGGGTTGTTGGGAGAATTGATAATTATAGCCTTGGTCCGGGAATTTATTGCCTTTTCCAATGCATCAAAATCAACCTGAAAATCCTCTTCTCTGCATTTAACAATAACAGGTGTCATACCTGCCTGAGTGATAAATACGGTGTACTCAGGAAAGAACGGTGCAAGAACAATAACCTCTCCACCATCCTCTGATATTGCAGAAAGGGAAATGGTAAGTGATGCAGCGGCACCAACTGTCATATAGAAGTTATCACCCGTGTAGTTTGTGCCAAAAGAAGCATTGACATAATCTGCACATGCCTTTCGTACATCCGGTGCACCCTGAGCGGATGTGTAGCCGTGAAGTGCAACGGGATCGGTGTTTGTTACAAGCTCCGTGAGAGCCTCCTTAACACATTCAGGTGCAGGCACACTGGGATTGCCGAGGCTGAAATCAAAAACATTTTCTGCTCCTATTTCTGCCTTTCTTTTAAGTCCGTATTCAAACAGCTCCCTTATTTCACTACGGCAGCTGCCAAGTTCGTACATTCTTTTTGAAACCATATCAAAAACCTCCGTAAAATATATTTTTCTTAAGTCATTCAAAATCATCGATTACAGTTGTAAAACCAAAATAACATTCCTATTTATTATATCAAAAAAAATATTGAATGTAAAGAACAGATTAAAAAGGCCCCCTTGTGTAAAGGGAGCCGGACAGATTATAGATCTTTCCTATTGGGTAAATGATGATTAATTCATACATTGCAGGGCACGGCCTTTAGGATGTGCCGGAATAAATACGGTTTTCAGTGAGCCATAAACCGCCTTAACTATTTAATCAGTATTTACTCAAGTTTTTTATCTCAGATATTCACAAGCCGTAAGTGCCGCAACCGCACCGTCTGCGGCAGCAGTTGCCACCTGTCTTATGTTCTTTTTGCGGCAATCTCCCGCAACAAAGATACCGTCTATATTGGTAAGGCAGTTTTCATCGGATGCAACATAGCCTCTGTCATCAAGAGTTATAACGTCGGCAAAATCCTCATTTTGAGGAATGAGACCGATAGCTACGAAGAGACCGTCAAGCTTAAGTTCCTCTTTTCCGTCAGAAGAAGAAAGAACAACACCCTCAAAGCTATCCTCACCGAGGAGTGCATCCACAACTGTTCCTGTGATTACCTCTATATTTTCCTTTTTTTCCACAAGTTCCCGGAGCTTGTCCTCACCTGTAAGGAAATCGAGATTTTGTATCACATACACCTTGGAGCTTGTCTCCGAAAGGAGCAGTGCTTCCTGCAGTGCGGAATTTCCTCCGCCCACAATACCTACGGTCTTGCCCTCATAAAAGGCACCGTCGCATACTGCACAGAAGGATATACCGTCACCGATAAAATCCTCTTCCTTGGGAAGTCCCAATAGTCTATGTTTTGTACCTGTGGCGATGATTACGGTTTTGGCAAGAAACTCCCCGTCATCACACACTACCTTGTGCGGATTTCCGGGAATTATCTTTTGTGCGGTCATACATTCTATTTCCGCATCGAGTCCCATGGCCTGAGCAATGAGCTGCTCTGCAAACTCGTTGCCGGACACACTGGCAAAGCCGGGAATATTTTCAACCTTTGGGGATGAGGTTATCTGTCCTCCAAAGGTACCTTTTTCTATAACCAATGCCTTTTTGTTGGCACGGCCTGCGTAGATTGCGGCGGTAAGCCCCGCAGGGCCACCGCCGATAATAACAATATCATATATACTCATTTTTTCACGCCTTCAGATATCTCTTTATGTCGGAAACTCCGGCATATTTCTCCACACTGTCACCCTTTACTACTGCAAGGGTGGGAGCCTGCTTTATTTCCAGTGCTTCTGCCATTTCCTTATTTTCGTTAGCAAGAAGCTTTGTGTAGGAAACACCTTCCTTATCAAGAAGTGTGCATGCTATCTTACAGTTGGGGCAGGTTGCTGTGGTAAAGAGATATATACCGTCCTTTGCATCACAATCTGCACAGGCTTCTTCTGCCTTAGGTGCAGGTGCATCTGCCTTTTTGGTAAGCTTGGAGTTGGCAATATCATATACCTTACGCTCTTTGTATTCCTGACTCTTACCATCGTTCCAGTTCTGTACGGGACGATAGTAACCTGTAATACGGCTGTATACCTCTGTTGCTTCTCCGCAATCGGGGCAGGTATATACCTCGCCTGCAATATATCCGTGATTCTTACATACGGAATATGTGGGAGAAAGTGTGTAGTAAGGAAGCTTGTAGTTGTCTGCAATCTTGCGAACAAGATTTGCCGCAGATTTCCAATCGGGAAGCTTTTCGCCAAGGAAAGCATGGAAAACAGTTCCCGATGTGTAGAGAGTCTGGAGCTCATCCTGAATATCAAGAGCTGTGAATATGTCTTCGGTATAACCTACGGGGAGATGTGAGCTGTTTGTATAGTAGGGTGTACCGTCGCTTTCACCAGCAGTGATGATATCGGGATAGTGCTTTAAGTCGTGCTTTGCAAGACGGAAAGCAGTAGACTCTGCAGGAGTAGCTTCCAGATTGTAGAGATCGCCGTAAACTTCCTGATAATCAGAAAGACGCTCTCTCATATGGTTTAATACATCCTTTGTGAATTTCTGAGCCTTTTCTTCTGTAAGATCTGCCTTTATCCACTTTGCATTGAGGCAAGCTTCGTTCATACCGACAAGACCAATTGTGGAGAAGTGGTTGTCAAAAGAGCCTAAGTATCTCTTTGTGTAGGGATAGAGGCCTTCTTCCATAAGCTTAGAGATAACTGTTCTCTTAACCTTCAAGGAACGAGCGGCAATATCCATCATTTTGTCAAGCTTTGTATAGAAATCAGCTTCGTTTTCTGCAAGGTATGCAATTCTGGGGATGTTGATTGTAACAACACCTACAGAACCTGTTGACTCACCGCTTCCGAAGAAACCGCCGGATTTCTTACGAAGCTCTCTCAAATCGAGACGGAGTCTGCAACACATACTTCTTACGTCACTGGGTTCCATATCACTGTTGATATAGTTGGAGAAATAAGGTGTTCCGTACTTGGATGTCATCTCAAAGAGGAGACGGTTGTTTTCTGTATCGGACCAGTCAAAATCGCTTGTAATGGAGTATGTGGGGATAGGATACTGGAATCCTCTGCCGTTGGCATCGCCTTCTATCATAATTTCGATAAAGGCCTTGTTTACCATATCCATTTCTTTCTGGCAATCCTTGTACTTAAAGTCCATTTCCTTACCGCCAACTATACAGTTGAGCTCAGCAAGGTCACGGGGAACAACCCAGTCAAGAGTGATGTTGGAGAATGGTGCCTGAGTACCCCAACGGCTGGGAGTGTTTACGCCGTAGATAAAGGACTCTATGCACTTTTTAACCTGTCCGTAGGAAAGGTTGTCCACCTTTACAAAAGGAGCAAGATAAGTATCAAAAGAGGAGAAAGCCTGTGCTCCTGCCCACTCATTTTGCATAATGCCGAGGAAGTTAACCATCTGGTTACAGAGAGATACCAGGTGGCTTGCAGGTGCGGAAGTAATCTTGCCGGGAACACCGCCGAGTCCTTCCTGAATAAGCTGTTTTAATGACCAGCCTGCACAGTAGCCTGTGAGCATGGAAAGGTCGTGAATATGAATATCGGCATTGCGGTGTGCGTTACCGATTTCGTCATCGTATATTTCCGAAAGCCAGTAGTTTGCAGTGATGGCACCGGAGTTGGAAAGAATAAGTCCGCCTACAGAGTATGTAACAGTGGAGTTCTCCTTAACACGCCAGTCGTTGATGTTAAGATAGTTGTTAACAATATCCTTGTAGTCAACCATTGTTGCACTGATATTACGGATTTTTTCTCTCTGACGGCGGTAGATGATGTATGCCTTTGCCACATCACCGTAACCTGCCTTGATAAGAACCGATTCCACAGAGTCCTGAATTTTTTCTACCTCTATTTTGGAATCCTTGATTTCGGGTTCAAACTCTGCTGTTACCTTTAATGCCAAAAAGTCTATAATGTCATCGTTATATTGTCTGTTGCAGGCATCGAATGCCTGGGATATAGCGGTGCTGATTTTTTTAATATCGAAAAGTGCCAGCTTTCCGTCTCTTTTTATTACGCTATACACAAAATCGCCTCCTACGTCAAATTTAAGCATACTCATTGTATCACACATATTGTGCATTGTCAATAGGGAAAACACAATATCTTGTGTTTTTTATGAATTTATTCAAAAATGCCCTCAAATGCCCCTGACTGCTGCGTTTGGGAGGTTTTCTCTTACCTTTTCTTCCATTTTTTTGACAGTTTTTTCGTCAATTGCACTCATACCGGGACACAATATATCGCCCGAATCCACAAAACTCTGGAGAAAATATTTTGAATCTCCTTTAAGCTCTTTTCCTATTTCCTCTACATCGGAAACAGTATGAAGTTCATTTACAAGAGTTGTACGGAACTCATAATCTATTCCGGAGGTTTTCAGGATTTCTATGCTTTTTTTGATTTTGGATATATCAACCTCTGTTCCGCAGGTTTTGTCATATTTTTCAAATGTGTTCTTTATATCCATAGCAACATAGTCCACAAGTCCCTCGCATATAAGCTCATGCAGAATTTCGGGATTGGAGCCGTTTGTATCCAGCTTAACTGCATATCCCAGCTTTTTTACCTTACGCATAAAATCTGCAATGTCCTTTTGGAGGAGAGGTTCTCCTCCGGATATACATATGCCCTCAAGCACACCCATACGTTTGCTGAGAAAAGCCAGAACCTCCGTATCGGAAATAAGCGGCCCCTGTCCTCCCTCAACCAAAGATGCATTGTGACAGAAAGGGCATCTGAAATTGCACCCTTTTGTAAAAACTATACAAGCTACCTTGCCGGGATAATCCAACAGGGTGAGCTTTTGCATACCTGCAAAATTCATAATTGTACCTCCGTTTTTTTGCAATACGCCAAATACGGAATTATCCCGCTTCGTCTTTCGGTGACCGCCGGGGATAATTATATACCGCAAAATTATTATACCTTTTTTAATAATTAATTTCAATACGGAAAAAGGGAATGTAAAAAATTTCAATTATATTTTTACATTCCCTGTTTATTAATCTAATTCTGCCATACCCGAATGCAATTCGTAGTATCTGCCCTTGTTTTCCAGAAGCTCGTCGTGAGTTCCTCTTTCTATTATAACACCATCCTCCAGCACCATTATGCAATCGGCATTGCGTATGGTGGAGAGTCTGTGTGCTATTATAAAGGTTGTTCTGTCCTTCATAAGTCTGTCCATACCCTTTTCGATATGCTTCTCTGTTCTGGTATCAACAGAGCTTGTTGCTTCGTCAAGGACAAGTATGGGAGCCTTGGATATGGAGGCTCTGGCAATATTTATAAGCTGTCTTTGCCCCTGGCTTAAGTTTGCTCCGTCGCCTGTAAGAACAGTGTCGTAGCCTTTGGGAAGTCTCATAATAAAGGAGTGGGCACTGGCGGTTTTTGCCGCCTCTATTACCTCATCATCGGTGGCATCGAGCCTGCCGTAGCGGATATTCTCCATTACTGTTCCCGTGAAAAGATGGGTATCCTGCAGAACCATTGCAATATTATTCCGCAAAAATTCCTTGTTGTATTCTCTTATGTCCTTGCCGTCCACCTTGATTGAGCCTTTTTCTATATCGTAAAAACGGTTGATAAGGTTAGTCACGGTAGTTTTTCCTGCACCGGTAGAGCCTACAAAGGCTATCTTCTGACCTTTTTTTGCATAGAGATTTATATTCTTTAATATGTCTCTGTCGTTATCATAGCCAAAGGTAACATCCTCCATAGTCACCTCGCCGTTTATTGTGACATCGGATATTTTTCCCTCAAGGTCGGGTTCTGCCTCTGTATCCATAACGGCAAAGACTCTCTCCGCACCTGCAAGGGCAGAAAAAATATTTGTTACCTGCATTGATATTTCATTAATGGGACGGCTGAATTGTCTGGAATAGTTTACAAACACTGCAAGACCGCCTATATCAAACCTTCCCACAAGGCAGAGAGCACCGCCCACTGCCGCAGTAAGGGCATAGTTAATCTGACTTAAGTTACCCATAAGAGGTCCCATTACACCGCCGGCAAATTGTGCTCTTATCTGCTTTTTCTTAAGGTCATAGTTAAGAAGTGCAAAGTCATCTGTCGCTTCTTCTTCGTGATTAAAGACCTTTACAACCTTTTGCCCCGTAACAATTTCCTCAATATATCCGTTCATTGCACCCAATGCCGCCTGCTGTGCAGAAAAGAATCTGCGGCTTCTCTTGGCAATGGTCGTTGCCACCTTGGCAAAAACCGGCATCATAACAAGAGTAACCAGAGAGAGCCATATGTTGGTGTACAGCATAAGGGAAAGTGTTCCGATTATAGTTAGAATACCCTGAAAAAGATGCACAATGGTGTTATTTAACATTTCACCTACTGTATCGACATCATTGGTATATCGGCTCATAAGCTCTCCGTGAGTGTTTTTGTCAAAAAAACGTATGGGGAGCTTTTGCATCTTATTAAAAAGGTCCTCTCTTATCTTGCACACTGCGTGCTGAGAAATACTTATCATAAGTCGGGACTGAGCATAGGTGCAGGCAACCGATATAAGGTACACAAGTCCCATTGTGCAAAGTGCAAGGGCAAAGCCTTTCATGTTGTACACTCCGTCTGATGGCTCAATAAAGGTATTTATAATAGGTCTTAGCATATACGCACCTGCAAGGGATGTGATGCTTCCCACAAGAACGCAGGCAAAAGCTATAATAAGCTTGTATTTGTCCTTGGCAAGGTAGGAAAGGATTCTCTTTACTGCAGGCATCACATTTTTTGGTTTTCCGCCGGAACGCATATTGGCTCCCCTCTGTCCTCTGGGGCCGTTGCCGGGGCCTTTTGGTGCCTGCATAGGTCTTGCGGATGCGGAATACCTTTTGGAAAGTCTTTGGAGTTTTTCTTCATTATTCATATTATTTCTCCTCCCTTTCCATCTGGGAATAGTATATATCCCTGTATTCCTCGCTGGATTCCATAAGCTCTTCGTGAGTACCCTCTGCAGTAATGGTACCGTCATTTAATACTATGATTTTGTCCGAGGAAATTACCGAGGATATCCTCTGGGCAATTATTATCTTTGTGGTATCTTTTAGCTCTGTGGCAAAGCTCTCTCTTATTCTTGCTTCTGTTGCAGTGTCAAGAGCACTGGTGCTGTCATCCAGAATGAGAATTTTCGGCTTTTTGAGAAGCGCTCTGGCAATACAGAGTCTCTGTCTTTGTCCGCCGGACACATTGACACCGCCCTGACCGAGTTCTCTGTCATACCCCTCCTCGGTTGCGGTTACAAATCCGTGTGCTTCGGCATTTTTTGCACACTGATAGATTTCCTCCTCAGAGGCACTTTCGTTACCCCACTTTAAGTTTTCCATAACAGTTCCGGAAAAGAGGACATTCTTCTGGAGTACCATACCAACTCCGTCTCTCAAGTTGGAAAGCGAATAATCCCTGACGTCCACACCGTCAACCAGCACCGAACCGCAGGTGACATCGTAGAGTCTGGGTATAAGCTGAACAAGACTTGTTTTGCCGGCACCTGTGGCACCAAGTATACCCACTGTCTGCCCCGGCTCCACGGTAAAGCTTATGCCGGAGAGTACTGCATTTTCACTCTCTCCGTTGTAGCTGAAGGACACATCCTTAAATTCTATTCTGCCCTCTTGTACCTTGGTGTCCCTGTGTTTTGCATTTTCGTCGGATATATCGGGAACGGTATCGAGTACCTCCGATATACGCTTTGCCGATGCAAATGCTCTGGAACCCTGAAGTATAATCATAGAGAACATCATAAGTGACATAAGTATCTGTGTAATGTAGGTAGTAAATGCCACAAGGTCACCAACGAGCATTTCGCCCCTGATTACAAATCCGCCGCCGAGCCACACAACAGCAAGGGTTGTAATATTCATCATAAGCGTCATAAGAGGCATTGTGCATATCATAATCTTTATTGCACGGATACTGTTGTCACGGAGGTCCTCGTTGGCTTTTGCAAACTTTTTCTTTTCAAAATCCGTACGGACAAAGGATTTTACCACACGGATGTTGGTGAGGTTTTCCTGGGTTTCCGTGTTTAGTGCATCCAGTTTTTTCTGCATTATGTTAAATCTCGGAAGTGCCTTGCTCATAATAAAATATATTCCAAAGCCCAGTATGGGAGTAACTATGGCTATAACAAGGGCAAGACGGGCATTCATTGTCACCGCCATTATAAAGGCACCGATGAGCATACCCGGAGAGCGAAGCATCATAACAAGTGCCATCCTCAGTACATTCTGCATCTGGGTTATGTCGTTGGTAAGGCGGGTTACAAGGGAACCTGTGCTGAATTCATCTATGTTTTTAAAGGAAAAGCTCTGTATCTTCTTAAACACATCAAGACGCAAATCCGCTCCGAAGCTGATTGCTCCCTTTGCCGCAAAGAAGTTGCCCAGAACGCCTCCTCCCATCATAACAAGGGCAAGGCATATCATACGGATACCTACATTTATAATGTAGGACATATCCTTAAGCTCCTTGACACCCTCATTTATAATAAGGCTCATAAGCTTTGGCATAAGAACATCGCCAGCCACCTCTGTAATCATCATAAGAGGACCTATGATAAAGAACACAAGGTGGGGTTTTATATATTTAAAATATCTTTTCACACAAACACCTCCATTATAAATAAAATTATACGCTCTTTTAAAAAGCTTGGCAACCGTTTGGAAATTTTTTTCACAAAAGATTTACATTTTGGTTATAAAATGCCTCTCTGATGAATATAACTATTATATAGCCTGTTTAATGGCTACAACTATTTTCGGAAGGGCGTGCTTTTTTAATGACAACAGATAACATACCAAACAACGAGGTTGTACTTACAGGTACGGTAGAAACTGACCTTAAATTCAACCATGAGGTTTACGGCGAAGGATTCTATTCGTTTGTAATAAGAGTTATGAGATTAAGTGATATTTCGGACCTCATCAATGTCACCATATCCGAAAGGCTTCTTCAGGATATAAGCATATCCAGAGGCGATACGGTTTGTGTGACAGGGCAGTTCCGCTCCTACAATAACTACACAGAAAACGGCAACCGCCTTATGCTGACCGTGTTTGCAAGGGATATAAATATGACTCCCGAGGAAATCAACTTCAAAAATCCCAACAGCATCTACTTAAACGGCTTTTTGTGCAAAAAACCCGTATACCGCACAACACCCTTTGGCAGAGAAATCACAGACCTGCTTGTGGCGGTAAACCGTGCCTACAATAAATCCGACTATATTCCCTGCATTGCCTGGGGAAGAAATGCCCGCTTTGCAGGCAATCTGGAAGTCGGCGAAAACATAAAAATATACGGCAGAATACAAAGCCGTGACTATCAAAAGAGAATAAGCGAAACGGAAACCGTAACAAAAACCGCTTATGAAATATCTATTTCCAAAATGGAAATAATGTCAAAGTATAATGAAATGGAATTTGAGATTATATAAGATATCAGAATTTTACATTGTCAGTATTTCCTGATGATATAAAATCTTGAAAAAGCTACATTTTCGTGGTACAATATCCTTGATTATTTATGATGGTGAATTATAAATAGGATTGGAGATTTTGTTATGAACGATAATTTTCTTGAAAAAGTCGGCAATATTCTTATGCAGGCAAAGCATAATATCAAAACAGCCGTTAATCTTTCTATGGTTTATACCTATTACGAAATAGGAAGAATGATAGTTGAAGAAGAACAAAACGGAGAACAGCGTGCAGAGTATGGTCAACATATTTTAAAAAATTTATCCTCGTATTTAACAGAAAATTTCGGAAAAGGGTATTCACAGGATAACTTAAAGTTAATGCGCAGATTTTACACAATTTATTCTCGCGATACAATTGGGGAAACAGTGTTTCCCCAATCAAAAAATCTTCCCTCAACAGAAACAGGCAGAAAATTTTGTCTCAGTTGGTCTCATTATTTAAAGCTTATGCGCATTGATAATATTGATGAAAGACACTTTTACGAAATTGAAGCTATTAAAAATGATTGGAGTTTGTCCGAATTAAAAAGGCAATTTAACACATCGCTGTACGAAAGATTAGTGTTAAGCACGGATAAAGAAAATGTAAAAAGACTTTCAACAGAGGGACAAATAATTGAAAAAGCATCAGATCTGGTGAAAGATCCTTATGTGCTTGAATTTTTGGGATTACCTGAGCTTACAGAATATTCCGAAACTGAGTTAGAAAAACGAATAATTGATAATCTGCAGAATTTTTTGCTCGAATTAGGAAAGGGATTTACCTTTGTAGGCAGACAGGTGCGTCTCTCGTTTAATGAAGAGCATTTCAGATGTGACCTTGTATTTTATAACAGATTGCTCAAGTGCTTTGTATTGTTTGATTTGAAAATCGGTGAATTGAAACATCAGGACATAGGACAGATGCAAATGTATGTAAACTTCTATGATAGGAATGTTAAGCTTGATGATGAAAACAAAACAATTGGAATAATTTTGTGTAAAGACAAAAATCAAGCAGTTGTAGAAATGACATTACCAGAAGATAATACACAGATTTTTGCAAGTAAATATCAGACTGTATTGCCAAGTAAGGATGAATTAAGAAAATTACTTGAAGGCTAAAACACAGGATGCAAAAAAGAGAATTTTTTGCATCCTGTGTTTTAATTTCTGTCATAACTTATTACACAATAATATTCTTTCCCAAGATTTTCTGTAATCTTTTTTTGAATAAGTTCTCCAACCTCCGACTCCCTATATGAAAATTCAAAGGGAATTACCACATCAAATATAAGATTGGTGTGGGTTCTTCCCCGTACTATACGGAAATCGTGAACGGTAAGTCTTTCATCAATCTGTTTTGCAATTTTCTTAAGCTCTCTCCATGCCCTTGTAACCTCCTCGTCGTTGGTTACTATGGGGTCCATATGGATGACAAGCTCCACTCCTGTATCGGAGAGAATATCCCTCTCGATATTATCTATAAGGTCGTGGCTTGCGAGGATGTCGCCTCTTGCATCAATCTCTGCATGAACCGAAGCGAAAATCTTACTTGGTCCGTAGGTGTGAACAATAAGGTCGTGCATACCCATTATCCCATCATAGCTTAGTATCCTCACCTTGAGAGAATCTACAAGCTCCTTATCGGGAGAAGCACCGAGTATGGGGTTTACACTTTCCTTTATGAGAGATATTCCCGACCATATGATAAATGCGGAAACCCCAAGACCTGCATATCCGTCAAGGCCTATTCCTGCTATGTCCCCCACAATAACGCAGACAAGCAGTGCACCTGTGGCAAAAACATCATTTATGGCATCTTTGGCAGATGCTTTGAGCACCGATGAATCCGTCTTTTTTGCAAAATGCACATACATCCTGTTCATAACAAGCTTGCCTGCGAGAGAAAATACAAGTACAGCAACGGTAAGTGCATCTGCAGAAATTGTGACAGGATTTATTATTCTGGAAACCGAGGTTTTTACAAGCTCGTAGCCTACAAACAAAATGACAAAGGACAAAATAAGGGTTGCCACATACTCTATACGCTGATGTCCATAGGGGTGATCCTTGTCTGCAGGCTTGCCGGAAAGCTTGAAGCTTACCAAGGTAATAACGGAGCTGATAGCATCGGAAAGGTTGTTGATACCGTCTGCAATGACGGAAACGCTTCCTGCCAAAGCACCTGCAAAAATTTTGCACACGCATAGAAGGACATTGCCGGAAATCCCAAGGATTCCGGCAAGTTTACCCACTTTTTCTCTTTCGTTTTGAATACCGATTATCATATATCAAAACACTCTCTTTACATATCTTTTATAAGATCCACATTCTTTGCAATATATTCATATCCGGAGTAAATTGTGAAAAGTGTGGATATTGCCATAGTTACAAAACCTATGCAGGGATATCCGCAGATTTCAAAATCCACAAAGCAGAACACCATAGTGCAGAGGATGGCAATCATCTGTAATACGGTCTTAATCTTACCGGTCATAATTGCCGCCATAACTATACCCTTTGATGCCGCAAGGGTTCTCAATCCCGTAACTATAAATTCTCTTGCAATTATTATAACCGCCATATAAGCAGGAATCCAGTCAAGCTGAATAAAGCATATAAGTGCCGTGGACACAAGAAGCTTATCGGCAAGGGGATCCATAAATTTTCCGAAATCCGTAACAAGTCCTCTGGAACGGGCAATATGACCGTCAACACCGTCCGTAAAGGATGCTATGGCAAATATAACTGCCGCATAAATGTAGTAATAATCCCAGTTGTAGTTGGCACCGCACATAAGAACTATCATAAAAAGCGGTATCAAGCAAATTCTTGCAATGGTAATCTTATTTGGTAAATTCATCTGTAACCTCTCCTGTAATATCATATTCACTTGCATCTATTATTTTTATATTAACAATATCGCCTGCGTTAAGTTCGTACTGACTGTATATATAGGCACTTCCGTCAACATCGGGAGTGTCCTGAGAGCTTCTTCCCACATAGCAGAATTCTTCCTCGTCATAGCCCTCAACAATTACGGAAACTGTCTTACCTTTTTTCTCTCTGTTTTTTTGGAGAGAAATATCTCTCATAAGCTCCATAAGCTCATCACGGCGTTGCTCCTTTATATCGTCGGGAATATGGTCCGGATACTGTGCCGCCGGAGTTCCGTCCTCGCAGGAATAAGCAAAAACTCCCACTCTATCCAGTCTGTATTCCAAAAGAAAATCTTTGAGCTTTTGAAAATCCTCCTCTGTCTCACCGGGGAAGCCTGCTATAAGCGAAGTGCGTATCACTATATCGGGACAGGAAGCACGAAGCGACTTTATGAGATTTTCTATTTCCTCCTGACGGCTTCTTCTGCCCATACGCCTTAGCACATTATCACTTATATGCTGAAGCGGCATATCAATATACTTAACCACCTTGGGGTTATTTGTTATTTCCTCTGCAAGCTCGCGGGTAATATTTTCCGGATAGCAGTACTGAAGCCTTATCCACTCTATGCCATCTATGTTCGAGAGTTTTGCAAGGAGTTTATGGAGTGCATATTCCCCTCTGTCCTTACCGTAATACGCAGTATCCTGCGCTATGAGGATAAGCTCCTTTACACCTTCTTTTGCAAGCTGTCTCGCCTCGGCAAGAATGCTCTCCTCAGGACGGGACTTGTACTTTCCCCTGAGTTTGGGGATTATACAGTAGGTGCAGAAGTTGTCACAACCGTCGGCAATTTTGAGATATGCCGTGTAGAACGGTGTGGATTTAATCCTCGGCAGGTCGTATTCCACGGGGGTATTGGCATCGCTTACCTGTGAGAGTTTCTCTCCCTTGGCAAAATATTCATTCAGTGCTTTTGCTATGGAGGGATAATCGGGAGTGCCTAGGATTATGTCAACCTCATCCAGCTCTTTTTCTATATCCTCTCTGTACCTCTGGGCAAGGCATCCGGTAACTACAAGAAGCTCGCATTTTTGCTTTTTGTAGGATGCCATCTCCAATATGGCTTCTATGGATTCCTCTTTGGCACTGTCTATAAATGCACAGGTATTTACCACAAGTACA
>JAZPXS010000187.1:0-2294 GCA_045543775.1 Clostridia bacterium | reverse complement strand
TGGCTACGATCCGACTTGCTTGTATACGGCACCCGCATTGCCGGGAAGCTTCATTGTTGCGGCAACCTTGTACCAGTCGTCCCCTGCAGGAATTGTATAGCCGTCGGAGGTTTCCAGAGGCTTTGACGCAGTCCAGTAATTTGAGTTACTGAGGCTCACGTCAAGAACAATGTCCCCCGTGCCGTTGGCATTCTTTACATCGGCACTGAACACATAGGGAGTTCCGCCAACAAAAAGTGAATCTGCATCTATACCCGTACCTCCGTTTTTTATAAGGAATCCGCTGGCTTGGGTGTGAGCTGCACTGTAGGCTGTAACATCTGACCTTGCGGTAAATGTACCGGAAAGTGACAATCTGTAATCACCGGTTTCCACCTCATCGTAGTTGGCACTCGCATCTCCAAAATGCTCCGTAACAGTGGGGTCTGCAATGAGGTTGGGGGGCATATCGCCTTTAACATAATCTGTAAGAACTCTCTTTCCGTTTACAGATACGGGAACCATACGAACTATGTTGTAATCGGTTGAAGTTACCGCCACATATATGTTTTCTGCTTCCTCCGTCAAAACAGTGAGAGTTGCCTTGTCACCGTCTGAACTTAATGTATATCCGTTATCTTTGTAGTTTTTGTTTTCATCCAGAACATCCCACTTGAAGTTCTGAGCCAGTGTGCTCTCGTCCCCAAGCTGATTTAAAACACCTGCATCAATTGTGATTGTTTCGCCCTTATTTGCAGTAAGCTTAGAAGCTGTCGCCGCTATATCCGCAACTACCTCTTTTGCAAAATAAGAGGGTGAAAGCTCCGGATTTGTAAGATTGATATCTACCGAGGCACCTGCCTTTGTTCCTGCAGGCAAGCCTACACCAAGCAAAGGGTTGGAACCTGGCATAGTAAATATTTCCTTGTAGTGATACCATTTTCCGTCATCGGGAAGATATATACCTTCGCTTCCGTAGTTGGAACCGTATTGTGTAGGTACATTATGTGCATTGGAAAGTCCCGCAATAAAGTTTGTGGGAGCATCTCCGGAGTTTCGTACCCATACCGAGAAAACGTACTTATCGCCTGCAACATAGCCGCCCTCGGGCTCAAGCTTTTTGTACAGGAAACCGTGTTCATAGCAGGTGTGTGCAGGTGCATCAACATCTGCACTTGCATAAATTGTATATATTTCGGGATATGTAAGTCCGTCGCCGCTGCCGTGTACAATATTGGATGTTCCGGTGCTTACCATAGAGGTCTTTGCGGGTGTTTCGATAAGGTTATCATCAGAGGAAACAGGAATGTACTCGGGAAGCTCAAATCTTGCTCTGACAGTTATGGGAATAAATCTTGAAATTCCGTATTCCCTTGAGGTGGCAACTATTGTGTAATCGCCATTATCAAGAGCTGTATTTGCAAAGGTAACATTGGCACTGTTGCCATTATCCGTAATGGTGTAGCCTTCGGTTACTTGGCTTTTTTGAGAGTCAAGCAAAGCCCAGTCAAACTCCTGACTTAAGCTGCTTTTTTCTTCAAGCTGATTGAATACCGAAGCGGTGAGAGTTACGGAGGCTTTTGCACCCAATGTATTATCGTCCGAAACAATGTCTGCCTCTATGCTGTGAGCAGTTTCCTCCGCATAGTAGACCTGCTGAACACCGGGATGGCAGGCATTGAACTCTACTGATGCACCTGCTTTGGTGCCCTTGACAAAGCCAAGACGTATTGCGGGAACAGCTCTGTTTGGGGAGGATGGCAAAATAACCTCCACAGTAACCCATTCTCCGCTTTGAGGAAGCACTATCTCACCGTTCGGATACTCTGTCACGGGGAGAAAGTCTCTGGATTCCACACCGGAATATGTGCCGTTGAACACGCCTACTCTTATGGTAGCGGGAATGTCGGGATTAATGTTGCGTGCCGCAAATTTAAAGACATATCTTTCGCCCATAGCGTATGAATCTGCTTCTTTTTCTATCTTTGGATATGTAGCATTGGTTGCAGTTCCGATTGCCAAACCTGCACTGCCGTAATGGGAAGCAACCGTAGGTATATCCTCCTTGGCAGTCATAGATGCACCGGCATATCCCACACCATTGATCCAATTGATACCTGTAAGGGAAACCCTTGAATCGTTGAGGGTGTTGGCATGCCAGAAGGAATCCTTGAAGTTTACTACAAGGTTATCCTCTATGCTTCCATTCACAAAGTCAGTGTACTCTTCACCGGAAGCCATAATGCCTGTTGGCATTGCCCCTAAGGTGATGGCAAGCACCAGCAAAAACGCAAAAATTCTTTTCATAATCTCAT
>JAZPXS010000186.1:0-4108 GCA_045543775.1 Clostridia bacterium | reverse complement strand
GGCTACGATCCGACTTCGATACTGCTGTGGGCTATCCCGCATATGTAAAAGACGGCCTTGTTAAGCTTGCTATAAACGGAACAGATCCCTCACTCTATGAGGATGCGGATTACACCTTTGACCTGTCAAAATTCCGTACTCAGAAGCTGGCAACAAATTGTATCTTTGTGGTAGAAGCTACTCCTTCAGGTGTTTCCGTAAAGAAAGCAACTGTTGATGAAATCATAAGCTACAAGGATTCCGGTGCACTTCCAAGCAAGCTTGCACTCCTCTCTCACTACGGAGACCTTAACTACGGTACAGTTATATACAGATAATAAGGATTTCACAGAAAGGAGAAATACTATGATTAAAAAAATCATTTCGCTTTTTGTGGTAGTCCTCATGCTTGTAAGCTCTCTCCCCGGCGTATTTGCCGCCGAGGAGACAGCCGGCGAGGTAATCTATGTCGCAGTTGGCGGCTCGGATTCTGCAGCCGGTACAATAGAAGCTCCTCTGGGTACTTTAGCCGGTGCTCAGAAGAGGGTAAGAGAGCTTAAAGCTCAGGGTATAACCGTGGCGGAAGTGGTATTCCGCGGCGGAGATTACCGCATAAACAAAGCACAGTTTACAGAGGATGACTCAGGAACTGAGGCAACTCCCATAGTTTACAGAGCATACGAGGGCGAAACTGTAAACTTTAAAGGCTCTGCTGAGCTTGATATGAGCCTTGCAAAGCCCGTAACTGATCAGGCACTGCTGGATCGTATGTACGAAAAGGTTCGCAACAAGGTTGTGGAGATAGACCTTACACAGCAGGGTATAAGTCAGGGACAGATTACCGAAATGAGAAACATTGCTACCATATATGCTTTGAGCGGAAGTGGCGGCGGTGACTACAACACAATATTTGTAGACGAAGTGGAACAGCCCATTTCTCAGTGGCCAAACGGCAGAGAGTACAACTCCTGGACCAAGACACTTGACCTCTATACCATCGTGTATGAAGGCTCAAACCCTGACCGCTGGACAAAGGCAAAGGACTGGTGGATTGCATCCTTCTATGCGTGGGACTTCGGTATGTGCCGTATATCTCCCATAGAGATTAATCCCGCCAAGAAGTCCATTCAGGTATTAAACAATGCTTCCTTCCAGCATACAAGCGGTGTTTCCAAGAGATGGAAAGCATATAACTTAATTGAAGAAATAGACCTTCCCGGCGAATACTACATAGACCGTGACAATATGAAGCTCTATTTCTATCCTCCCTACACCACACAGGGAGCAAAGGTTGAGTTCTCTGTTTCAGAAAATCTGCTTACTATAAAAGGCCTCTCTCACGTAACATTCAAGAATGTAAATTTCAAGCAGTGCAGAGGAATAGGCATAACCTTATCGGATGTTGTAAATGTAGACTTTGACGGATGTCAGATTTCCGAAATAGGCAACAAAGCATATTATTCTACCTCGAGCAAGGCAGCCATAACAGGTGATGACTACTGGCAGAAGGCTTACCTCAAAATAGACGGCTCCTATGACAGTGATATCCGCAACTGTGTGTTTGATAACATAGGTTCGGTAGCTATGTATATTGTAGGTGCAGGTAATGTTGATACATTAACCCCCGGTAATAATATAATAGAAAACAATATCATAACCCGTTGCAATCAGCGTTCAATCCCCGATGGTGCAATGCTTCTGTCCGGTTGCGGCAACATAGCACGCAACAACCACATAGGTGACAGTGCCCAGCATGCTATCTACCTCTTTGGTAATGACCACCTTGTAGAGGATAACGAAATCTACTCCGTTCTCCGTGAGGTTGCCGATGCAGGTGCTATCTATCAGGGCAGAGCAATGCTTCAGCGAGGCTCTGCTGTAAAGAGAAACTTCATCCACGACATCTGGCCTGCAGATTCCCGTCTTGTTACAGGTACCTGTGCACTCTATGTGGATGACGGTCAGCAAGGTCTTACCTTTGAGAATAACATCGTAGTAGGTGCACAGAACTCCTACAACTCCAACGGCGGTGCCGCAATGAAGATTCACGGCAATGTATTTGTGGATGCTACAAACTCATGGGTTTTCCACTACTTCCCCGGCAATACAGGTGATGTGGTTCGCTCCACAAATTATGATGGCACCAACCATTCCGACACCATGGATCAGATGATAAACGATGTTGCTGATATTGAGCTTTACAAAAAGCACTATCCTGACTTTGCAGACTGGATCAAGACAAGCAAAAACCCCAAGTCCTATACAGACTTTGACGGAAATATTGCAGTAAACTGTGAGAGAAATGACCGTATAGCAGAGGACGACTTAAAGTACTCCAGACAGGGCTACAATCCTACACACTATACCAAGGATATATTTGTAGATCCCGAAAACCTCGACTACCGTGTAAAGGCTGATTCCATAGCCGCACAGGAAATCAAGTGGCTTCTTACGGATGAAAACTTTGATATAGAGAATATCGGACTTCAGAGGGACGTTTCCTTAAATGAAAATACAGCTCCCTTCAGACTTCTCTATCCTCACAACGGTTCAACAGTATCTGCAAACGGTCTCCAGCTCTATTGGCAGGATGCCTTCCTTGCAGACAGATATATCGTAACAATAGCTACAGATCCCGACTTTAAGAACATTGTCAAAGAAGAGGAAATAAAGCACAATATATACGATGCAGAGGGACTTAAGCCAAGAACCACATACTACTGGAAGGTAAGGGCAAAGAACACCTCCAGAGAGCTTGGCAATACATGGGAAGATGCAAGTGCAGTGTACAGCTTCACTACGAGCCTTTATGAACCTATATACACCCTCGGCTTTGAATCCGCACAAAAGGTTGTGGAAGAAACCGTAAAGGGTGTTGTGGAAGGCACAGAGGCAGGAACATTCAAGGTAGGCACTGTTGACTACATAAAGAACTACATAAACAAAACCAAGGTTCTTGCAGGTCTGGGGCTTGGAAGATATTCCCAGAAGGCTCTCGATACCCGTGCAGATGTAATACTCAATTACTTCAACAACAAGGCTCTTATTAACCGAGGATATGTTGACCTGTTAAATTATGCCGATACCCAGAGCTGGATGCCCAATATGACTGTGGAAAACGGAAAAATATCCAACATAGGTGTTGATACAAGCTTCAACGTAGCAGGTAGCCGTGTCCTCTCCAAGCTTTCAGGTTCTGTAATCTACTGCTTTGACCTGCAGCTTGATTATGCAGTTCCTGAGGAAGACTGGGTGAGCTTCGGACTTTCCGTAAACCCCAGTGCAATTCAGTATGTTTCCACAAACAGAGGTTACTACTTTGTTGTCAAAGACGGAGTTATCGAAATGCAGAAGGCATCGGGTAAATCCGCCGGAATTCTGGATACTGCCGAGGTTGATATAGTAGACGGCAAGCCTCACAAGACGGAGTTTGGTATCATAAATACCCCCATAGGCTGTCATATAATACTAAATATCGACGGTAACAAAGTGTTTGACTATTCCGACACAACAGACACTGCTCCCTATGATTTGGGACTTGAGTTTGTGTGTATGGCAAAAAAGGGCGATGTAATCACCTACACCCGCTCCGAGGGTATTCCCGATTCCGACAGCTTTGCACTTTTGCAGAAAAAAGCAGACTTTATGGCGGCAAAGAGTGTACTGGAAACCTTCCCTGCAGAGGGTGTGAGGGTTATCGCTCCGGGCGTAGAGAGAGTAGTCGGTCCTGATGGCGTGTTTGATGTTTCGTATGCTATGCCCGAAACTAAAGACGGTAAGCTTATGATGCCAATAGAGGCTCTTGCAAAGCTCCTTGGTGTCAGCCTTTCCGGAAACACCTTGTCCTCCGAAAAGGGAAGCATAAGCTTTACCGATGGGCAAAATGCATACATGAAGAACGGACACCTTATGGTGCCTGCATCCGATGCAAGTGCCGCTTTCGGATTAAGCTATATCGAGGATTGGCTGGGCGGAAGAGTTCTTATCATTGATTCCGGTGAAATCAACGCCGCAAATCAGAGTAAGGAAATCAATAATACTCAGGCAATTGCAGAGTATCTTGCAACAACCTATCCCGATATAAAAGACTTATATTTTAAAGATTTACAGTAAGTAACAAAAAAACCGG
>JAZPXS010000185.1:0-4283 GCA_045543775.1 Clostridia bacterium | reverse complement strand
GCTCTGTTTTTGGTCATTTCCATACTCAGCAACTCGTTCTACTACCGGTTCTACGAGGGTAAGCCCTGCATGGTATTGCAGATCCTGTGTATGCTGATCCTGGTGGCCTATGAGTACCGCAACGGCTTCCTGAAGGCTCAGCAGTGGGTGCCGGGGATCATTTTGGCGATCCTGACGGCCATGTCGCTGCGGGTGGCTTTCGGCAGTATGACCCGGCTGGTGCCCATGATGTTCCCCTATATCTACTGTGGTCGGCGGATCCCCTTCGCCAAGATCATCCGCTTCACCCTGAAATATACCATCATCACCGTGGCGGTCGTGGTGTTCAGCTCCTATCTGGGGCTGATCGACAATGTGGTCATGTACAAGGCTGGGCGGGTCCGGGAGTTCTTGGGCTTCCGCTATGCCCTGTATCTGCCGGGCATCCTGCTGAACGTCACCGCTATGTGGGTATGCATGGTTTATTCTCATATGCTATGTACCCATGTTCGGTATTGTAATAGCTTTCAAGGACTACAAGTTCAGCAAGGGTATCTGGGGCAGCGAATGGATTGGATTTAAGAACTTTGAATACCTGTTCAAAACATCCGATGCACTTCTTATTACCAGAAACACTATCCTGTATAATGTTTTGTTTATTATTTTGGGTATGGCAACTGCCGTACTTTTTGCCATTATGTTTGATGCTCTTGGAAAAAGAAAGATAAACCGCATCAATCAGACGGTAGTTCTCTTTCCTCACTTTATATCCTGGGTTGTAGGTTCTTATTTTGTATTTACACTCCTGAGTGCAGATATGGGTGTCGTAAACAAACTTCTTGGTGTATTCGGTGTGGAACCCATAAGCTGGTATTCTGAGCCTAAGTACTGGCCGTTCATACTTCCCGTATGTTACCTTTGGAAGCATGTTGGTTATTCAAGTATCATATACTACTCAAACATACGAGGTTTTGATACGGAGTACTATGAGGCAGCACGTATAGACGGAGCAACCTGGCTACAGGGTATAAGGTACATAACCCTTCCGCTTCTTATACCGATTCTTACCATTATGTTCATTATAAACATAGGAGGAGTTATGCACTCTGATTTTGGCTTGTTCTATCTTGTGCCAAAGAATTCCGGTATGCTTTTTAACACCACCGCTACAATTGATACATATGTTTACAACGGCATCACCGCCGGCGGTAATGCCAACTTCGGTGCAACTTCTGCCGTTGCATTCTATCAATCAATTATAGGTTTCCTGCTTGTTATATCGAGCAATGCAATTGTTAAGAAAATCAGTCCCGAAAATGCAATGTTTTAAGGAAAGGAGAGCATAACAAAATGCCAATGTTAAAAAGAAAAAAATCACTAACAGACGATATGCCTACTTTGTTTAAAGTATTTGCAGTATTCATTACAACGCTTCTTGCAATAGCTTGTATCATTCCTTTCTGGCTCACAATATCCATATCGTTTACAGATGACAACGCACTGCGTTTGCAAGGCTATGGACTCATTCCTGCCAAATTCAGTACAGCAGCATATGAGTACATATTGAAAAACGGATCACAGATTGTTCGTTCCTACGGAGTTACCATTTTTGTTACTGTGTCAGGTACTGTTCTTGGTATTATCATAATGACAATGCTTGCCTATACACTTTCCAGACCAAACTTTCCCTGGAAGAGACAGTTTACATTCATAGTATACTTCACAATGCTGTTTTCGGGCGGTATGGTTGCTACATATACAGTGTTTACATCAATATATCACCTGAGAGATACAATATGGGCACTTATTCTTCCCGGATGTTGCACGCCGATGTATGTTCTGATACTAAGAACCTATATGTCTACATCAATTCCCCCTGCGGTTATTGAATCGGCACGAATTGACGGAGCAAGAGAGTTTACTTGTTACTGGAAGATAGTGCTTCCTATGGCAGTGCCATCTATTGCAACAATTTCGCTTTTCCTTGCAGTTAACTACTGGAACGACTGGAACAGAGCTTTCCTTTATATTCTTCTTAAGACGGAACTTTTCCCGATACAGCTCCTGTTAAAACGTATAGAAAACGAAATACAGTTCCTTGCAAACAATACAGACCTCTCCGTAGCCGAGACACTTGCAATACAGGAGTCTATCCCCGGTGAGACTGTCAAGATGGCTCTGGTAGTTCTGGTTGTTGTTCCTATCATAGTGGCTTTCCCGTTCTTCCAGAAGTATTTTGTAAAGGGTATTACTGTAGGTGCGGTTAAAGGGTAATCGCATGATTTTAACAAAAATTACATTCTGTATAAGAATTTAATATAAATAAGCACGGAGGTTAAATAAGAAAGGAGAAATTTAAAATGAAAAATTTGAAGAAAATCGTGGCTCTTATGATGTGTATTTGCATTATGTTCACGCTTGCATCATGCGGAGGCGGAAGCAAAGAAGATGAAGTCCCCACACTTATCTGGTACGACAGAAGTGCCACAACCCCTGACCATGAGGAAGTTACACAGGCTATCAATGAGTATATTGAGCCTCTAATCGGCTGCAAGGTTAAGAGAATATCTATTGTTGGCGCTGAGTATAATCAGAAGATGCAGCTTATTCTCGCAGCAAACGAGCAGGCAGACATTATTTACACAGGCGGCTCTACTATGCATACCTATGTAAAGAACGGTTCCTTTATGGATGTTACTGAGCTTCTTGATACTCACGGTAAGGAGCTTAAGGAAATCACTCCCGATTACGCTCTTGATGCTGCAAAGATTGACGGCAGACTCTACTTCATACCTATGTACAAGGACTACGCTGTTGAGCATGTTGTTCGCTACAACAAGGATATGGCAGAAAAGTACGGTCTGCAGGAACAAATTCAGCAGTGCAAGACTCTTGCGGATTTTGAGTCTGTTCTTGAAACAATCCATGAGAAGGAACCCGGTATCTATCCCTTCAAATTCTTAAGTAATCTTTCCGGTCATGACCTTTTGCAGTATGACACAATTATGGGCCAGTCCATCGGAGCTATCGACCTTGAGGGAGACCCCAAAAAGATTGTTAATCAGTTCACTACCGATAAGGCACTTGAATACTACAAGCTTATGCACAAGTGGTACAATAAGGGCTTTATGCGTAAGGATATAGCAACCGTTAATAATAACAGTGATATTTCCGGCAGAGAGTTTATGTCTATCGAGCAGGAACTTCCTTATCTTATAGACCAGCACAATGCAGCACACCTTATGCCGTATACAATGGATGTTGCTCACCTTATAGCACCCAAGATGGGTACAAAGAATGTTATCGGTATGGGATTCTCTATCGGTGCAAACTGCGAATATCCCGAAAAGGCAATGGCATTTATCAATCTCTTAAATACCGATCCCACACTTCGAAACATGGCATCACTCGGTATCGAGGGTAAGCACTGGGTAGCCGTTGGTGATGATTTCTATAAGCTTCCCGAGGGATGTGAGACAAAAGCAGATACAGGATTTGAAACCTACGGTTCACCTCAGGGTAATAAGTACATCTTCCGTATGATAGAAGGTACACCCGACGATATCTACGAAAAGTACAAGGAATTTGATGATAGTGCTATAAAATCTCCTGCTATGGGCTTTGTATTTGATCCTGCAAATGTTCAAACTGAGATTACAGCAATTAATAATGTGTATCAGGAATTCTTCCCGTCACTTATAACAGGTGCGGCAGATCCTGATGTTGTATTCCCCAAAGCCGTTAAAAAGTTAAAGGAAGCAGGCGAGGAAAAGCTGATTGCCGAAATCCAGAAACAGTACGACGAATGGAGAAAAAATAAATGAGAAACCTTAAAATGGGAAAAATTTTAAATAAAACTATAATACTGATTGTTACTTTAGCTCTTCTTTTCAGCATTCCGGTTTCGGCGGCGGTTACACTGGACGCAGTAGTAACCAAGGATAATGCCACCCTGACCGTAAGCTGCGGAGAGGACTTTGCAGGAAAAAATGTAGTAGTACAGGTTTTTGAACCTACCGGCTCCGTCGACGATTTGGATAATGACGGAAGCTACACAGTGACAGATGCCGACATTCTGGAAGGTGCATTGGCTTGCATTTATCACGGCAAGCTTGATGATAACGGAAAAGTATCCTTTACCGTGGCACCTGCAGGTCCCAAAGGTATCTATGGTGTTCGTATTAGCGTAAAGAATATATACGAAGTGACAGAAACAGAATTTGTATTTTCTTCGGATGATGATGCTCAGGGTATTATAGATGATATAGCAGAGGATGCAGATGCTGATGACATTGCAGCCATCC
>JAZPXS010000184.1:0-4753 GCA_045543775.1 Clostridia bacterium | reverse complement strand
GATAACAGTGCGCTTATTAAAGATTTGAAAAAGAAAGCAACACAGACTGTAACAAGCATGGTTCTTGATCCGAATCCGCCGGAAGATTACACAAAACAGCCCGACTGGTACGGAACACTTACTCCGCCTGCAAGTATGAGTGACGAAAGACTTCTTGCAGAGTACGAAAACATTCAGAAAGTAATAGAAGATTTCAGAACACGTGATATTTATATGAGTGACGGACCTTATTCACGTGAACTTGATTTGTGGTCAGAAGCAAGCAGACGCGATTTGCTTGACGAATAATAAAAATTTAATCTAAGGATATAGGAGAGATTGTTATGAAAAAAATTTTTTCACTTTTACTTATGGTAGTTATGTCAGTTACACTTCTTGCAGGTTGTGGTTCAGATCCCGTTTATGATGATTTGGAAAACTTCTTGAATGTTGAGATGAAAGAAGTTAATGCTGAGTATACACAGGTTACTGCAGAAGTTGGAACATGGGAAACTCTTGAGGACGATACCGCTATTAAGAAAAGTATTGACGATACACTTCTTCCTCTTGTAAACGGTTCACTTGAAAAACTCAAGGACATTACCCCTGAAACAGAAGAAGTTAAAGCAATAAAGGATAAGTACGTTAAGGTGATGGAAACTTATAAGACAGGATTTGAAGCTCTCTCTGAAGGTTGTGAAACTCAGGAGGAAGCAACAATAAATGCAGGAAGCCAAAAGCTTGAAGAAGCTGTTGAACTTCTTGACGAATATAACAAAGCATTAGAAGAACTTGCTAAAGAGCACGGCTCAGAAGTTGAGTATTAATAGCAGAACAGTGTATTGAGAAAAATCGAATGCAAAAAACTACCAAAGGCACTCCAAACGGAGTGCCTTCGACAGTCTGAGGTTATTATTAACCCGAAATTACTTAAAAGATAATTAAAATGATACGGTGGATACACTCAATATTAGGTGGAATACAGGGGTAGCATTTTGGGTTACAAATTTTTTTGCCAAAGCAACTATCCCTTTTTGGCATGCAAAAATGCTTGTATTTTGAGAAAATAGGTATTGCATTTCGCTTACAAATCGTGCATTTCAGATTACAAACTTGCGTTTCGATTACAAAAGTCGCATTTCGTTTTACAAATGCGACTTTTCGGATTACAATTGAGCAAAAACACTTGATATTGATTTAATAACATTATATAATTAGTATGAAAATGAGGTGAATCTCTTGAAAAATCTTGCAAACCCTGCCGTTATTAAGGAAATACTGGTTAAAAACGGCTTTAATTTTTCAAAATCTCTGGGACAGAATTTTCTCATTGACGAAAATGCTCTTTCCGATATAGTGGCAAGTGCCTGCCCCGAGGGGGAAAATGTTCTGGAAATAGGCCCCGGCTTCGGCACCCTCACCCAAAGGCTGTGCCAAAGTGCAAAAAAGGTTGTCTGCGTTGAGATAGACTCTGCGGCAATTCCCATACTAAAGGACAATCTGTCGGAATTTGACAACCTGACCATTATCCACGGGGATATTATGAAAACGGACATCGAGGCTCTCTCCAAGGAACATTTTGGAGGGGAAAGAATAAAAGTGTGTGCAAATCTGCCATACTACATAACAAGTCCGGTTATAATGAGCCTATTAAATCCTACTCTCCCGATAGGCGATATTACGGTTATGATTCAGAAGGAGGTTGCCCAAAGGATAAATGCCTCCCCCGGAACAAAGGATTACGGTGCGCTTACCCTCACTGTGGGTTACTATGCAACCTGCTCTCTTGTTACAGTGGTAAAGCCAAATTCCTTTATGCCTCCTCCAAAGGTGGATTCTGCAGTTATCTGTCTTACTATGAGGGACAAACCTCCTGTGGAAGTAAAAAGTGAAGAAATGTACTTCAAGGTAATAAAGGCGGCATTTGCCCTAAGACGGAAAACACTACTCAATGCCCTTTCGTCAGGACTTAGTATATCAAAGGATGAGATTACAAAGGCTTTGCAAAAAGCCGGAATAGACGAAAAAAGACGGGGAGAAACTCTTTCCGACAAGGAGTTTGCTCTTCTTACAGATTGCATTTTGGGAGGTGCCGGATTATGAACGGACTTGTAGTGGAAGGCGGTGCAAGCCGCACATACTTTGCTGTCGGTGTGATAGATGCTATGATGGAGGAAGATATTCCCTTTGACTATCTGGGCGGAGCATCTGCAGGCATATCAAATGCTATGAACTATGCAACAGGGCAGATAGGCAGAGGAATAGAGATAGGAACAACGCAACTTCCAAAGAAAGAGTATTCGGGACTAAGACATCTTTTTAATCCCAAAAACAGAAGCCTTTACAACATTGACTATGTGTTCCGCAGAGTTCCCGATGAGCTTGTCCCCTATGATTATGAAAAATTCAATGAGTACAAGGGAATTGCCGAAGCCGCTGTTACCAATATGGAAACAGGCAAAGCGGAATATATAAAAATAGAAAAACCCGAAAACGGATGGAATGTTCTTGTGGCAAGCTGCTCGCTTCCGCTTATGTTTCCTGCGGCAGTAATAAACGGCAAAAAGTATATGGACGGCGGTATTGCCGATTCTGTTCCGTTCAGACGTGCTATGGATGCAGGGTGCAACAAGCTTGTTGTCATTCTCTCCCGTGAGCGAAGCTATATGAAGGAGAAGGGCAAGGGCGAAACCGTGTCTGCAAGGATTTTCGGTAAATACCCCGAGTTTTCCAAAGCACTCAAAAACCGCAGTGTTATGTATAATTCCCAAAGAAAAGAGCTCTTCTCACTGGAGAATGAGGGCAAGGCTTTTGTAATTGCCCCAAAGGATACCCACGATTGGAGAAGAACGGAAAACGATCCCCAAAAAATAAAAGAAATATATGACGAAGGTTACAAAATCGGAAAGGAAATGATACCGTCACTCAAAGAGTATCTCGGTATCAAGGTGTGAAATGAGCAAGCTTACAGAACTGTTTATCACTTTTTTTAAAATCGGTGCCTTTACCTTTGGCGGAGGGTATGCAATGATACCCCTCATCCAAAAGGAAGCTGTGGAAAATAAGAAATGGGTGTCCGACGAGGATATTCTGGATATTGTGGCAATAGCCGAATCTACCCCCGGACCAATTGCAATTAACTCTGCAACCTTTGTAGGTTACAAAACAGCAGGGGTTATGGGTTCCTTTTGTGCCACACTGGGAGTTGTGATGCCGTCATTTATCATCATATCTCTCATCGCGGTTCTCCTCAGTGAATTTGCAACACTAAAGCCTGTGGTATATGCGTTTTACGGAATACGGGCAGGGGTGCTGGCTCTGGTTACCAAGTCCCTCTGGACTATGTACAAAAAAGCTCCCAAGGGATATGCGGCTATGGCAATATCTTTGCTTGCACTTATAGCAGTAGCCTTTGCAGGCATCAATGCTCTTGTTGTGATAATTCTTAGTGCATTGGTAGGATATGTTATGTCGGAAATAAAGAGAAGGAGGAAAGCAAAATGATACTCCTTAAACTGTTTCTTACATTTTTGAAAATCGGTGCCTTTACCTTTGGCGGAGGATATGCAATGCTTCCCCTGATTCAGGAGGAGGTTATGAAAAACAACTGGGCATCAATGGAAGAACTTATTAATTTTGTGGCAGTAAGCGAAAGCACGCCCGGACCTTTTGCGATAAATATGGCAACTTATATAGGTATGGTGCAGGGCGGTATCCTTGGCTCGGTATGTGCTACGCTGGGTGTTGTTGTCCCCTCTCTTGTTATAATTCTTATTGTGGCAAGATTCTATGAGAAATTCAAGGACAACCGCATAGTGGCAGGATGTATGACCGGACTTAAAAGTGCGGTGATAGGTCTTATTGCGGCGGCACTCATATCTATGGCAAAGGCAGTGTTTGTACCAAATGGCTTTGCAGATGTCAACTTTGCATCCGTTATCCTGTCGGTAGGTATATATGCGGCTATGTGTGTGCTGTCTTTCAAAAAGAAGCTCCATCCCATTGCGGTGATAGGGATATCTGCTGTGGTGGGGATTGCGGTGCTTTATGCTTTTCCTGATTTAATATAATAACAGTATTATTTGTGGGGATACTGCGTACCCCCACACCCACGCACTGTTGCTTATCAGGGGTATTGCATACCCCTGAAACCCCGCTTTTCCGCTAAAAAATACGGGGAAATCAAAAATATAAAAGGCAAAATTTAATCGACCATTGCGGATGCGACGATTTTCGTCGCTTGTCCTCATTAAACGCCGTTTGCATAAAGGAACTGAAATGTGCAAACGGCGTTTTCGATAATTTTGCCTTTTATATTTTTGCTTTTTATCCCCCGTATTTTTAATGCGGAATTAAAAAGTTACTGATTATGGAAATGTATTTTGGAAATAGTGCGAAATGCCTCCCCTTACGCTTTAGCGTAAGGGGAGGTGGTATGCGGAGCATACCGGAGGGGATTGTTCTGCAAGGGTTATGTACTGAAAAAATCTATGTTGTCAATAGATTTTTATAATTTGGGTTTGCAAACATTTAAAGAGTTATTGATTATGAAAATGTATTGTTGAAATAGTATAAAATATGTTGTACAATGTCTTTGTCGGAGAAATCTGACAGGCAGTTCGGGAATGAACATTCCGTGGACGGCTCGCCCCAAACCCCATTACATAATGGAAAGGGGGTGGTGCTTTATGGGAAAAGTATTACTGAGAATATTATTTTTTGTAATAATCTTTGTGATTGTTTTCGATATAAAAGCAAATTAGTCGCCCACACG
>JAZPXS010000183.1:0-11908 GCA_045543775.1 Clostridia bacterium | reverse complement strand
AGGATGTTGACGGAAATACATACCTTGACTTTTCTTCCGGTATCTATGTAACAGGTCTCGGTCACTGCCATCCCAAGATCAGTGAGGCTGTTGCAGAGCAGGCTAAAAAGCTTATGAACTGCCACGACTTTACCACAAAGGTAAAGATGGAACTTGTAGAAAAGATGCACGAAATCACAGGCGGACGCTTTGGCGGTTTCCAGTTCTATGATTCCGGTACAACTGCAGTAGAAGCAGGTCTCCGTTGTGCTCGTGCTGCAACAGGCAAGCAGGAATTTATTTCCTTCTTCAGAGATTTCCACGGTAAGACATACGGTGCAAACTCTCTTGCTGTTGTAGGTCCTGACACTCACATGAGAGCACCCGGCTTTATGCTCGTTCCCCGTCCGAATCCCTACCGTGATTTCTTCGGCAGAACAGAGGAAGAAGCTTGGAAGGATTCTTCACCCTATATCAATATGATAGAAGGTATGCTTGATAACGCTTGTGCATCCGGCGGTAAGAATGTTGCAGCAATCGTTTTAGAGCCTGTTCAGGGCTGGGGCGGTTCCATCATTCCTCCCGATGACTTTATCCCTGCACTTCGTGCACTTTGCGACAGAAGAGGCATCCTCCTCTTTGCCGATGAAGTTCTTAACTGTATGGCAAGAACAGGTAAGTACCTTGCTATGGATCACTGGAATGTTACAGCAGATATCACAACACTTGGTAAGGGCTTCGGTAACGGCTTCCCTGTAACAGCTCTTGCAGTTTCAAAGGATCTTGCTCCTGCTATCGAAAAGATTTCTGCTTCCTCCAGCTACGGCGGTAACCCCATGGCTTGTATCGCAGCACTTGAATCTATCAAGGTTATTGAAGAAGAAAACTTAAATGAACGTTCCGAACACCTCGGAAAGATAATGCTCGAAAAGATGGAACAGATGAAGGCAGAGCATCCCATCATCGGTGATGTTCGTGCAATCGGATGTCTCCAGGCTATCGAAATTGTTAAGGACAGAGAGACAAAGGAACCCTTTGCAGAAGCTGGTACAATGATTTACCAGAAAGCATTCGAAAAGGGCCTTGCATGGGTACCCTCCGGTCACATCCTCCGTATGTCACCTCCTATGATTCTTGATGATGAAGCAGCACTCAAGGGCCTTGATATCATCGAAGAAGCAGTAAAAGAAACCGAAAAGCACTTCGGATATTAATATTTGAAAGGTGAACATCCTATGAAAACAGTCAGATTCGGTATAATCGGTTGCGGTCTTATGGCAAGAGAATTTGCATCTGCCGCAGCACGCTGGTGCCATCTTACAGATGATATTGCACGTCCTGAAATTGTTGCAGTGTGCGATACATCCGAAAAAAGCATGGAATGGTTCAAAAATAACTTTCCGGGCATAAAGTATTTCGTTTCCGATTACACAGAGCTTCTTAATAAAGAGGATATAGATGCGATTTACTGTGCTGTTCCTCACAATCTCCATGAGAAATTCTATGGTGATATAATAAGAAGCGGAAAGGCACTCCTCGGTGAGAAGCCTTTCGGTATTGACCAAAAGGCAAACGAAAATATATTAAAGGCTATCGAAGAAAACCCCAATACATTTGTAAGATGCTGCAGTGAGTTCCCTTATTATCCTGCAATGCAGACACTTATAAACTGGTACAAAGAGGGTAAATTCGGCAAGGTTCTGGAAATCAAATGCGGCTTCAACCACTGCAGTGATATGGATCTTGACAAGCCGATTAACTGGAAGAGAATGGTAAAATTCAACGGTGAATACGGATGCCTCGGTGACCTTGGTATCCATACTCAGCATGTTCCTTTCCGTCTTGGCTTTATGCCCAAAACCGTTAGAGCACACTTCAGTAATATTGTTAAGGAACGCCCCGACGGTAAGGGCGGTACCACTGTGTGCGATACATTTGACAACTGTACACTTTTCTGTACAGCATTAAATGCTGACGGTGACGAAATCCCCGTTACATTTGAAACAAAGCGTATGGCTCCCGGTTGTACAAACAAATGGTATTTTGAGATTTATGGTATGGATTGCAGTGCAAGATTCTCAAGTGATGATGCAAATGCTTTCCACTACACATCATCCTGGGGCAAGGAGCAGTCCTGGAACCGCATAATAATCGGTTACAAGCCAATGCTTCCCACAATTACAGGCCCCATATTTGAATTCGGATTTACAGATGCAATGCAGCAGCAGCTTGCCACTTTTGTACTTGAGTACACAGGCGAGAAGGTACCTTTCGGTCTTTTTACCGCAGAGGAAACAAAGCTTTCTCACAAGCTCGCTACCGCAGCACTCAAATCCTTCTACAACAAAACAGTAGAAATACTTGACTGACACAAAAATACCCGACCGGTTAAAAAGCCGGTCGGGTTGATGTGCATTTATGTGGTTAAGATTTTACATTTATAACTGCAATCTCCTTTTTGGAGAGGAGCTTTTCTTCATCCTTATGGAGCTTGCAGGTTGTAACTATGAAATCCGCACAGTCAATGTCAGATATCTTGGCAAAAGCGTTTCGGCGGAATTTACTTTTGTCTGCAGCAATAATGCATATGTCAGACTGATTTATCATCGCTTTGTCAAGGTGTGTTTCTTCGGAGTAATATGTTGAGAACCCGTTTTCTGTATCAATACCGTCAACAGACAGTACAAGCTTATTTGCGTGATAGTTCTTTATCTGTTCAATGGCATCCGGTCCGTAAGTAAACTGGTATTTGGAGTTTACCTGACCGCCCACAAGAGTAACATTGTAGTTGGGATTGGATGATGCTTCCAAGGCTATGGAAATGGAGTTTGTCACAATGTTGAGGTTATAATCGGCAGGCAGATGACGGAATACCAGCAGAGTAGTAGTGCCTGCGTTAAGCATTACCGTGTCGTTGGGATCAATCATTTCGGATATTTTGGAAGCAATGCTTTCCTTTTCAGATTGATTTGTCTCCAGACGTTGATTAAAATTCATACTGCAGTATGGCTTGTATGAGCTTATTGCACCTCCGTGAACACGGGTGAGAAGTCCCATTTTTTCCATCTCTGTAAGATAGTTTCTTACAGTAACCTCGGAAATTCCAAGAATTTCACTCAGGGCATTTACTTTCACTATTCCGTTTTCCTGCAATAAGTCAAGAATTTTGGTTTTTCTTTCATCGGTACTCATATATACACTCCTCAAATGTGATAAAAGGATTATATCACAGAAGTTTATATTTTTCAAGTTCGAAATTAAAGGATGGATTTTTTATGAATTGTCTTGGCATAGATTATGGTACCACATCGGTAAAGGCAATGCTTTTTAGTGAAAAGCTTGAAGAAATTGCCTTTGATGTGGCAGATTACACCCTAAATACCAAGGGAAGCTTTGTGGAAATTGATGCCACAAAGTACACAGAGATTCTTATGAAAACCTTGGATAGAATTGGTTCCAAAGCTCAGATAGATTGTCTTGCCATCGATACCCAGTGTGAAACACTTATTCTTACTGATGAGGATGGCAATCCCGTTCGTGATGCGATTGTATGGCTTGATAACCGTGCCACACATGAGGCAGAGGTGATAGAAGAGCATTTTGGCAGAAAGAAAGTTTATGAAATAACAGGTCAGCCGGAAATTACAGCTACCTGGCCTGCCTGCAAGCTCCTTTGGGTAAAAAATAATGAGCCTGAGGTATGGGCAAAAACAAAGAAGGTATTTCTCCTTGAGGATTATCTTTTGTATAAGCTCACCGGAAGATTTGTTACACAAAAGACTCTGCAGTCATCTACCATTTATTTTGATATCAATAAAGCAGTCTGGTGGGATGAAATGCTCGATTTCATCGGTGTGGATAAGTCTATGCTCCCCGAACTTGCAGACAGCGGATGTTTGGTGGGTGAGTACAAGGGGATAAAGGTTGTAACCTCTGCCATAGACCAGATTGCAGGTGCCATCGGTGCCGGAGTGGTAAAAAAAGGTATTATAAGTGAAATGACAGGCACTACAATGGCAATATATGCACCCACGGACGAAATTCCTGCGTATGACGAAAACAGCATAGTTCCCTGTCACTATAGTTTTGATAACAAATACTGCCTGCTTTCCTGGAGTCCCACTGCAGGAATGGCACTAAAATGGTTCAGAGATGCTCTTATGGATGATGTGTCATTTAAGGAGCTGGATGAACTGGCAGAAAAAATAGCACCGGGAAGCGACGGACTTGTGTTTCTTCCGTATCTTTGCGGCTCCACAATGCCCAAGTATAATCCGGATGCAAGAGGAAGCTTTACAGGACTTACACCGGAACACACAAAGGGACATTTTGTCCGCAGTATTATGGAGTCAGTTGCCTGTATGCTGAAAGGTAATCTGGACTACCTTGGTGTTTCCGTTGACGAAATCCGTGTAATGGGCGGCGGTGCCAAGAGTTCGCTCTGGTGTCAGATAAAAGCTGACCTTACGGGAAAGAGACTTATTACTCTCAGAAACAAGGAAACCGCATGTCTTGGCTCTGCTATTCTTGCAGGTGTTGGTGCAGGTGTCTTTTCTTCTGTGGAGGATGCTTGCAAAATGATTAAAACAGACAAAGAGTATATTCCCGAAGGTACATCCTATAAGGAAGCCTACGAAAACTTTAAATATTATGATGAATTACTAAATATCAGGAGAGGATGAGGAATTTATGGTAAAAGCAGCATTTGTCGGTTTTGGTGAGGTTAATACTCCCAAGGATATTATTATCAAAAAATGTGCCGATGCAGAAAAATCGCTTTTAAATGAGGGTATGGACTTAATAAGTGTTTACCCCGTAACAGACGATTATGAAGAAAAGGATATTAAGAGCGCAGTTGCACAACTCAAAAACAAGGATTTTGATGTTCTTGTTGTTTGCATTGCCGGTTGGATACCAACACACGCAGTAGTTAAGGTTACAGAACACTTCCGTAATAAACCCATGATTCTCTGGGGACTTTGCGGCTGGGTAGAGGGAGACAGACTTGTTACCACTGCAGACCAGGCAGGTACAACGGCAATCCGCAAGACCTTCTATGACCTCGGATATGATTTTACCTATATCTATGATATAGTGGGACTTCCCTCCAAAACAAAGAAAGTTTATAACTATGCCGTAGCTTCTGCCGCTGCTGCAAAGCTCCGTCACGCAAAAAGCGGTATGGCAGGCTACAGAGATATGAATCTTTACGGAACACAGGCAGACGGTCCATCTTTAAAGAGAGTAATCGGTCCCGAAATCGAAACCTTTGAAATGCTTGAAATTCAGCAGAGATATGAAAAGGTAACAGACGAGGAAATACAGAAGGTTATAGATAACGCAATGAGTAAGTGGAACTTCTTAAAGCCGGCTAACCCCGAGAGCTTAAAGAAAGCTGCAGGATACTACCTTGCAGTTAAGGCAATCTGTGATGAAAGAGGTTATGATGCCATTTCATTAAAGGATGTTGACGGTATGAAGAAGCTTCTCGGCTTTCCTCCTGCACCTATATTTATGCTTCTTTCCGATGAGGAAGGTCTTTGCACAATTCCCGAAAATGACAGCCTTGGTAACATCACTCAGCTTATGGTTAAGTATCTTACCGGTCAGTGTGCATTCTATCTTGAATTCTATGAGTTCTTTACAGACAGAGTTCTTGCAGGTGTTCCCGATTATGTACCGGCAGAAGTTACAACAGACGGAGTTACGGTTATGCCTGCGGCATTCGGTGAGCTTTCCGAGGGAATACTTAATGTGAGCAAGGTTAAACCCGGTGAGGTTACAATGTGCCGTCTTACCTATGATGACGGTATCTACTATATGCATATGGTAAAGGGCGAAGCGGTAACTGCACGCAAATGGGAAGAAGCAGGCTGGACACAGCCGGCACCTCAGCTTCCCGGTCTTGAAATTATTCTTGATGATGTGGAACGCTTTGCACAGAATGTAATGTGTCAGCACTATATTATTTCCTACGGTGATAATACTGAGCTTATAGAAAATCTCTGCAATATACTCGGAATAGAAATAATCAGATAAACATTGATTAGTAGAACATAAGAAAAAGGAATCCGATTATGTCAGTCTTCAATATAACGGTGTAGGTATTGATGGTCTGTTAAAGGGTTGCAAAAAAGTAAAAGCTATGCAGACGAATTTTTCGTTTACATAGCTTTTTTCATAATATTTATTGACAAAATCAAATGTTTGGATTATAATATAAGCAGATAAAGGGCAAGACCGCAAAGCGGTTAGCCGAGATTATAGCTAAAAATAACTGCTAATCTTGACCGGAGGAGCAGTTATTTTTTTATGGTTATTACAAGAAGTAATAGAACAATCATAAAATAAATTATGTATTCATTTCCCATAAAACCACCCCCAATCCCTGCTGAAATCAGCAGAATCAAAAAGGTGGCTAACCGCCCTCGAACTTGCCCGATATCCGGCTGGATTGCTCCAACAACGATATTTTAACATAGTTTGACAGAAAATTCAAGAATTTTATCGGAATATCGGAAACAGACTGCATATCACATTTATAATGTGGTGTGTTTTTTCTTATATGGGGTAAATTGTAATGTGATAATGGTTGAAAAACGCTTGTTTTATGTGGTTAGAATGCACGAAAGCAGGTGAGTTAATGTGTTTAATGGGATTCTATCGTTTTGCAAAGCCTAAATTTTTGAAAAAGGGATTTAAGTCCGTTTTTGGCTGATAGTAAAAAAATGTGTGGCAGGGTGTTATCCTAACCACACATTTTGATTTTGTGGCTAATTCCAAAGATAAAAAAAGTCGGATTTTATTGCATTTGCAACTATTATTGCAACTGTTGCACGATTAATAGGCTTTGAAAGGTCAATATTGGCTACGCCTGCAAGGTACCCGGATTCTTTGGCTATGCTTGTGTGACCGTGGGGAAATCCGCCGCGGTTGATGGCATCCCTTTCACGACCTGCGGCGTTAACGAGGAGTGTCAGTAACTGATGCCCTGTAACATTGTCCTCCGGACCGAAAAGTCCGTTTCCGTAACCATGGATAATCTCCTTTTTGGGCATTGCGGCTATTTCAGCACTTGCCCAGTGACCAAAGCTTACATCATGAAATGCGGTTGATACATTTACATCCAGATTTTTCTCTTTAAGCATCATACATAAAATTCTTGCAGCTTCTGCTCTGGTGAGGGTATTGTTGGGATTGAAACGCCCGTTCTGGTCACCCTGAATTATGCCGTAATTTGATAAAAATAAAATAGAAGTTTCACCATAGCTTCCTGCGGGAACATCTTCATATTTTTTTGTTTCGTTTATACTGCTTATTTTCAGTGAATATTCAAGAATATTATTGAAATCAATTACGTGTCCGGTATTGGTAAAATTTGTCATAAAGTAATATGTATCACTCCCCTTGATGCTAAAAGAGTCTTTTACGTTGGGTTTAATATAAAGTTCTTTTAGTTTCCCCATGTTTTCGTCATATATCGTGCATTTGTGAATTAAAGCGGAATTACCGTTGAAACCCGTAAAGTCCACAGTATATTCTGTGTTTTTGTTGCCATAAAATACAAAGTAATCCGCATCTTTAATTCCATCAAAGCTGAATTTTGAATCGCTGTTTAATTTTAACGTATAAGCATTGCTAAAGTCTGTTCCCTCGTCATCAGATTTATAGTTTACACTGAAACCATAGGTTCCTTCCTTTAAGTTAGAATTGTAATAGCTTGATACACTTAAATAATATGTCTCATTTTCATTGAGCTCAACACTCAGATAATACGGGGAAAAGAGATAATCGCTTTTAGCCAGCTCTTTTCCGGATTCTGTGCTGAGACGTAATACTTTGGAGGAGCCTGTATAGGTTTCCATACGGATATTGTAGTATGCTTTTTGAGGTGCAGTGAATTTGTACCAATGAGTATCAAGGTCATCAAGACTATTATAATAATCGGTACCAAGGGAAATAGACTTTGCACTGCTTGCATCGCCTCCTGAGGTGATTTTAGTCTCGGCGGAATATACGGGTAAAGGTGAAACTGCTGTGAAAATCAGTGAAATGCTCAGTAACAATGTAACAACTTTTTTCATAAATAACATCCTTTCTTGTTTATGCATTGCACCTTCTAATTTGCGAAACAAAAATTAAAACCTCCCTTACACTTTATTACAAATTAAAAAAGGTGTGCAACTATCGAAGTTGCACACCGAAAAATGCAAACTCCGATTTGTTGTCACACAAAATCAAAATAGAGCGAAATTAAACATTCTATATCTCCACGTGGAATTTGCATTTTTACCTATTCAAACGTGAAGATATTAAAAGAAAAGGGTATAATACCCCCTTGTATAAAAAGAAAAAATTTCGCATTATTAAATTCTGATTTTATGTGACATTGTAATTATACCACTTAATACTGATAAATACAACACCAAAATTTAAAAATCAGCAAACTGACAATAAATATTTTGATTTACAGGAATTAACTTCGCCAGTATTAAAGGTTATGGTAAATAGTGTTTATGTTCACGTACTGTAGACTATTGACGGAAAAAGGGAACAAGAATTTGATATTGTTTATGATTAGTCTCTATACTGCCACACTCATTACTTAAGCACGAAGAAACGGCATAGAAAACCTATGCCGTTTCAACGAAAACAATATTACTGTTTTATTAAGGACACCTTTAAGTCTTCCTTTTTTGCTATACGGGATTTGATGTAACAAGCAGAGTTGCTTTTCCGCTTACGGTGTATTTTCCGGTACCTGCAGGTACGAACACAGTTTCTCCGGCTTTTACTTCCGTGGAAAAATCCGATATCTCAAAGTTTCCATCAACGCATATAATGGCATGGTAGCTTTTTTCACATGCATCAAGGGTTTTATTGCCGTCGAGCTTTACCTCTTTAACCACAAAATACTCGCAGCTTCCGATAACTCTCGTATTGTTATCTAACCGGATTATTTCCTTTGGTTCTGTCTTATCCAGGTTTGATGCCATAATTCCTTTTTCAATATGGAGTTCTCTTTCGTTGCCGTTTTTATCTACTCTTCCGTAGTCGTAGAGCCTGTATGTAACATTGGAATTCTGTTGTATTTCGGCTATGAGGTTTCCTTTGCCGATGGCATGTATGGTGCCGGCTTCCACAAAGAACACATCACCTTTTTTTGATGGTACACGGTTAAGCAGGTTTTCCAGTGTTTTCTTGTTTATAGCTTCTTCCAGTTCTTCCTTTGTAACAGGGTTCTTGACACCGTATGTAATCAGTGCATCTTTTTCGGCATCTATTACATACCACATTTCGGTTTTGCCGTTCTGGTTTTCCATTTCCTTTGCCAGTCTGTCGTCGGGGTGAACCTGAACGGAAAGGTTATCCTGTGCATCAATGAGTTTGATAAGTATAGGAAGTTCATCTCCCTGCACACTTGTACCAAGTGAGTCGGGATTTTCCTTTATATATTCATCGAGAGTTTTTCCGTCATATTCCCCGCCGGATATAATGCTGTGTCCGTCTTTGTGACAGCTTAGTTCCCAACTTTCTGCCACGGGGGAAAGGTCAGTTTCTTTGCCGTAAATGGTGCGGAGCTTTTGTCCGCCCCATATGTAATCCTTAAAAGCAGGTTTTAATTTTAATGGTTTCATAGTACAATTCTCCTTTGCCTGCAATAAGTATAACACAACAATCATATTAAAACAAGGGAATAGGAAAAAAGAGTCAGAATGAACAAACTGAGCCGAATCAAGCTTTGCTTGCGAGGGGTACCCGAAGGCGTACAAAGGTACGTCGAGAGGCGAAGTTTGCTTATAGCAAAAAGGCAAAAAATCAGAGAAAAAGGTCTCAAAAAGACCTTTTTCAACACATTTATTAAAATTTCTAAGTTTATAAACTGTTTCTATAATAGGTAATAGCTTCATTACTGCCTTTTTGTGGCCTGAACTTTTTTTACATTCCTATTTTTATCGTGATAGATTTTCAGCTATTGTGTTCCACACTTTGCTTATCTCAAGTCCCCGACGCCAGCTTGCCACACCTGCCAGTTTATGCTCATTTGCGAGGTTTACACGCATTGCTACGGTGTCTGTGTTTTCCAGCCAGAACACACAGGTTTTACTGCCGTTTTTCCAAGAGATTTTGTATTGCTTATCCTTATTAATATATTCATATTTAACATTGTTTGCTTGAGTATAGTCATATGCTGTCTGCATACTGATAGCCTTTGAGGATGTTACCTTTCCGTTCTGGGTTTCAAAATATCTCATATAAAAGGGAATACCCAGTATTAGCTTAGAGTTATCCACTTCCCCAAGGGTTCTTATTATGGATTCTTCCGTCCAGTCAAGGCTTGCCACAGAACCGGGAGTTTTGCTGGAAGCATAGTATTCGTCATACGCCATAAGCATCACATAGTCAGCATTTTTGTTTAATAGGTCTCTGTCGTAGCACATAGACCAGTTAGCACTGGTAGGCTCCCTCCGTGTTATATCCACGGAGACAACAAGTCCCAGCTCGTGCAGTGCTGTGCTAAGCTCCCGTACATGCTTTGATACAAGATGATGATTTGAGGCATAAATATTTTCAAAATCCACATTTATTCCGTCAATAAGGTATTTGCAGGCATAACCTAAAAGGTATTCTATGGATTTTTTCCTCGCTTCCTTATTATTGAGGAAGTCGTGAGCAGTTTTGAGGGTAAAATCCGTTTTGTAGATGGGCCACACTTCGTAACCGTTTTTCTTTGCAAAGTCCATATATTTTCTTGTGAGAGAATTGTAAAACTTTGCCCCTGATATAAGGGGATTGCTCTCTACTCCAAGCTCCTTGGCGGAAATCTGAAAGGATGACGGAGAAATCACATTTACCCCAAAAGGTGCAGTGTCGGGTGGTGTTGAATATACCTCCCATGTAAGATTTATTTTGTCTTTTTTTGCCAGAGAAAGGTCACTGTTATATACATACAAAGTGTCATCTGTTTGTATTGTGTCTATAATGTATGTTGCCCTGTAGGTTCTTTGCCTTGTGCCGTTTGTATTGGTGGTAATGTAGGTTATATCCCCCTCATACACGGATTTTGAAAGATGCCCGTCTGTTTGTCTGGAAATGAGCTTCATACCTTCTGTCAGTTTTTCTGTTTGTGTGGAAAGGGATTGTATTATTTTTTGTGCATCAAGCTTATCGTATGTTTCATTTAGTGCAAGTCCTGAGGTTATATCGATATTTGCATCTGTGTCCGAAAGGTCATTTTTGATGTATTCTTCTTCAATTTTGCCAAGCTCATCTTCATCTGCCGGCGGCATAGCTTTGAGAAGTCTTTCAAGCATAACTACACATTCTGCTCTGGATGCCTTTGCATAGGGGCGGAATGTTCCGTCGGTAAATCCGGTTATTATTCCGGATGAAACTGCGTTTTCAAGCTCCTCTGTGTATTTGTAGTTACTTCCGATATCTGAGAATTTGATAGAAGTTTCTTTTTCCTCCGGCAGACATCTTGCTATTATGAGCATTATTTCTTCCCTTGTAATAGTCCTGTCGGATAAAAACTTTCCTCCTCCCGTGCCGGTTACGATGCCTGCATCTGATGCCGCATCGATTTCGCTGAAAAACATATGAGTAGGGGGAATATCGGAAAAGCTACCATCCCCGTCGGAGCTTAGTGCAAGTGTCCTTGAGGTAAGTGCAGTAAACTCTCCGCGAGTTATTTTGGCATCCGGCATTGCCTTTGTATCGGAGCCTTTAAGTATACCGGCATTTATAAGTGTGGTGAGCTCTTTTTCTGCCCAGTGAGAATTTATGTCGCCTATGAGGTAATTTTCCTTGGTTGCCGTCTGTGCATTTATTCCCATTGCCAGAGAAAATGCCAGAACTGCAGAAATTATCTTTTGGGCTTTCATATTTCTTTTTCCTTTCGTGAGGTTAACATAATTATATCACATAC
>JAZPXS010000182.1:0-3432 GCA_045543775.1 Clostridia bacterium | reverse complement strand
ACTCAACAATTTTATCACTTTTTTTGACGCATTTCAATAGAAATTTTAATATATTTTTCCATTATATAAAAAAGTAATAAATTTTTTTTGCTGTAAAGGAATTTTTTTGTCATTTTCAAAGATGCTCCGAATATTTTTTCTCAATGTACCAAAAATATTTCCGGAGGGATGTACAATTGAAAGGAAAAATAGCGGAATACATTTTTTTGACACTTGGAACATTTTTTGTAGCATTTTCTGTAACTGTTTGTCTTGCACCCGTCAAGCTGTCTACGGGAGGTGTGAGTGGGATAGGAACAATACTTTTATACCGGATATCCGTTCCTCTTTCTGTTACAAATATTATTGCCAATATTGTTCTCTTTACTCTGGGCTTCAAGCTCCTTTCGAAGAGTGCGGTTGTAAAAACCGTTTTAGGAACAATTTTTCTGACACTGTTTCTTGAAGTATGTACACACATACCTTCTTTTTCCGATGATGTACTCGTTTCGGCACTTTCCGGCGGTGTTATTCTCGGACTTGGACTGGGTATGGTAATAAGATCCGGAGGTTCTACAGGAGGCACGGATCTTGCAGGAATACTTTTGCACAAAAAGATACCGCATATAACAGTTTCAAACCACATTCTTATTATAGATCTCGTAACAATTGCTCTTATGGCATTCGTTTTTGGCAGTATAAATGTTGCCGCATATTCTGCAATAGCACTTTTTTCGGCAATAAAGGTGTGTGAGGGAGTACTATCTTACGGAAATGCCGCAAAGGAAATACGGATTGTTTCCAAAAATGCGGAAAGTATTGCTAAACAAATACTCACGCAGTTCAACCGAGGTGTGACGGGAATACAGTGCAGGGGAATGTACACAGGTAGGGAGAGCCTTTTGATATTTTGCATAATAAGCCCCAGACAGCTGCCCGGTATAATAAGATTTATAAAATCACACGACAAAGAAGCCTTTGTCTCAGTATCCGATGTCCGTGAGGTACTTGGAAAAGGTTTTCAGGGGAGAGAGTAAAAGCCATGGAAGATATGGACTGCGAGAAAAACTTTGTTAGTTATGCTCTTGGCAGCTAATTATTACACAAAAATTCATGTATTTATATTGACAAGCTTTTAATATAGTGATATAGTGTTTAAAAATTGCATACAAAAGGATGAGGCATATGCTTTTTTCCAATCACGACATAAGAAAGCTTATAATTCCGCTGATGCTTGAACAAATATTAGGTATTACCATCGGTGCGGTTGATTCTATGATGGTTGCAGGTTCGGGTGAAAGTGTTCTTTCGGGAGTGTCTTTGGTAAATACACTCAATACCCTAAGTGTTTATCTTTTTTCTGCAATGACCACCGGTGGCTCTGTTATTATTTCTCAGGAATACGGCAAAGGAAAACAGGACGATGTAATGCGTGCGTCAAAACAGCTTGTGTGGGCATCCTTTTTTGTAGCATTGGCTATTACTATTGTGTGTATGATTTTGCACAAAAAAATTCTCACCCTTGCTTTTGGAAGCGTGGAAGCCGAGGTTATGCGGAGTGCATCTGTATATTTCTTTATTATGCTGATGTCATATCCTCTGTCAGCAGTAAACAACGGTGTTACATCTGTTATGCGTGTTGGTGGTGACACCAAAACACCACTGAAGATTTCATTACTCACAAATGTTTTGAATGTAATAGGCAATGCTGTTTTTATTATAGTACTTGATATGGGGGCGGCAGGTGCTGCCATAGCATCACTTCTTTCCCTGATAATAAGTACAATAATAAGAGTGGCTGTTATTCATCGCAAAGACAGAGAAGTTTACATAGACAATATTTTTAGCTACAAACCGGATTGGGGTATGATACGAAGAATCTGTTCAATCGGAATTCCAAACGCTTTGGAGCACAGTACTGTTCAGTTTGGCAAAATACTCACCATGAGTCTGATTTCCGGATTTGGTACATATCAGATTGCGGCAAATTCCGTTTGCGGAACACTGGCAAATTATCAGCTTATCCCCGGCGGAGCAGTATGCACCATTATGGTTATTATTGTAGGCAGATGTATCGGAGCCGGAGAAAAGCAGGAATCCCGAAGATACGTTCTTAAGCTAATAAGGCTGGCTTATTATATGACAATTCCTGTATGCCTGATTATGTGCTTGTCGTCGCCTTTACTTATGAAGCTGTACAGTCTGTCGGATGAAGCCGCATATCTGGGACAAAAACTATTACTGTTAAATAGCGTGGGTATGTGCACTCTATGGCCTTTGGGTTGTATTTTTCCAAGTGCTTTTCGTGCCGCCGGTGATGTGAAATATCCAATGGTTGTTTCCGTTATGTCGATGTGGCTTATGAGGATATCTATGAGCTATTTATTGGGAAAATATATGGGAATGGGCGTTATGGGTGTGTGGTGTGCCATGGTTTTTGAGTGGCTTGTTAAAACAATAATCTTCGGCTTAAGATTTATCCGGGGAACATGGCTTGAAAAAATAATCTGAATAAAACAGGATGCAAAAAATTCAAAGGAATCTTTTGCATCCTGTTTTGCGTTAATCAAACATCAAAGTCCGAATTTATATTCAGGATCATACAAATCAAATTTATCTTTTTCTGCAAGCTTACAGGGGACAGTAAGATCCTTGTAGGCTTTTGCAATAGGAGTTCTTGAATCGTAGCGTATAAGCTCTCTGTCTGCGAGATTTTTGAAGTCAGGCACTCTGAATTCCTTTCCCGTAAGGGCACTGTACCACGCAAGAATGCCAACTGCAGAAAGCGATGCAGCCTTGTACACATCAAATTCGCTCTCCTCTTCGCCAAGGAGATATTTAACAAAATGATAGGATGTGTAGAAGTTAATACCGCCGTGATGGCTTGTATCTGCCTTGGACTGGATTTTTCTGATTTCTTCATTGTCAAGACCGCTTCCCATACCGTCAGGAAGTGAGGACTCCTGATATGCGGCTTTGGTGGCATAAATAAGTCTTTCTTCTCTCCAGTCGTATCTTTCTGTTTCCAGACAGCCGTTTTCGCAGTTTAATCTGTACCACTTGCTTGTGGGAGGATAGCTTGAACAACCCGTTGTGTTGAATGTTGCACCGTTATCCATCTTTGTTATTACTGTTGCACCGGGACAATCCTTGAGGCTTGTGGAACCCACATAGAAGTCATCATCCCTCATGGCACTGCAGTACACAGTCTTGGGAAGTGAGTTTGTTATGTACATAAGAGGTCCCAGAGTGTGCATATTGTAGTAGCATACGGGCATAGTCTGTCTCCAGTGAAGGTTATCAAGGTCTATTTCCGTTATTTTTTTTGTTTCAAGTTTTGAGTCTATGCTCTGCTCTGAGGAATGGATGTATTCAGCTTCTCCGTAGATAACCTTTCCGGGGATTCCGTCGTCAAGCATCTTTTTCATCTGATATACCGATTTAAAGTAAGGG
>JAZPXS010000181.1:0-2719 GCA_045543775.1 Clostridia bacterium | reverse complement strand
GAACCGCTCAACTTTATTGATGTGTACTCACGTATGCAGATTGAACAGCTCATAACGGAGTTTGCCCCGACCATGCTCCTGGTAGAACATGACAATGTTTTTCGAGATACTGTGGCAAGTAATATTGTGAATATCTAAATTAAAATAATTGTATGGGTTAATTCCAGTTTTACAGAGACTCAAATTCCAATTTGTCGAACTTACTCTAAATTAGCAAAGACCGCTTACATCGTGTAGGCGGTCTCTTTTCGTGTTCAGATATATTTGATTTTGAACTTTCTTCTCTTGGCTGAAAGCACCTTATAAAGAATATCATCTACTGCATCGGTGCATCTGCCTTGTGCTGTCAGGCTGTTCTTCAAACGAATAAGTGATTGTATCAATCTGCTATATTCGTCATCATTTAGATGGATATGGAACTTTTCTTCTCTCATAGTCGTTTCCTCCATTCATCGAATCTTCTTTTGATTACCGAAACATCTACTTCGACATCAGAATAAATAAAGATATGTACGCTTTTGAAAACTGCTTTTACTCTGTCGGCATACTCCGTTTCCGTTTCGGTTGTCTTAAAAGGGAGTTTTACGAGTTTTATATTTCGCTGCTTGCAAAGGTGGCTTTTGAGAACCTCCATATGTTCTGAGCCGTTCGTAAATTCTATCGCCAGCTTTTCTGACGGAATGTAGGTTTCAAGAGGTATTCCTAATAGTTTATCTGAACCGAGCTGTACCTTTAATCCTTTTTGATTGGCGTAATAGGCGACCGCCAAGCCGGGGAACACGGAGCGATATTCTTTTTCGCACACAGTGCATTTTTCTCCGATAATTGTTCTATCGCTGATTTTTGCTTTCCAAGAGTGTCCGAGTGAACATTTCCACCACACACTTTTCATCGACCTTCTTGATACTTGTGCCGGTAGCAGAGAGTTTTTTTCGTAATCCCATTCAGCAAGCAGTTTCCTGTCCGTTGTGGCTAAATCATTGTATCCTGCAAGAACCGCCCTGTCCGCACAAACCGGGCATACTGTTCCTTTTACACGGGCATTGATAACGGACTTCCACTCATTGCCACAGGTCTTACACTTCCACCAAATATTGTGTCTTGATTTTGCGTTTACCTCATCAGGCATTAGGGGATAATTTCTTTCTGACCACTCAGCCGCAAGGTCAGGGTGCGTAGTCGCCAAGTCATTAAATCCTTTGAGCAATGTATATCCACTACAATACGGACATCTGCTCCCACCAGAACGGGTTGAAATAAGGGTGTACCACTCGTTTCCGCAATCTTTGCATTTCCACCAAGCCTTACTGTTTGCAAAGGCTGTTACCATTGTAGGCAGCAACGGAAGATTTCTGTCAGACCATTCAGCAGCAATATCGGGATACTGTGAAGCAAGGTCATTGAATCCGGCAAGGACTTTATTATGTGAGCAGTATGGACAGCCTGTACCGTTTATCGTTCTGCTTTTAACGCTTGCTTCCCATTCGTGTCCGTGTTTGCATTTCCAAATAATCATCTTATGAGAAGCGACAGATACCTCGGTAGGCTTTAATTTGTTCTTTTTAGACCACTCCTGAGCCAACAGGGGCTTCAATGTGGCTAAATCATTGATACCCTCTATTACTCTCGCTCCTGAGCATATCGGGCATTTCTCGCCCTTTGAACGAGCTTTAACGCTCGTTTCCCATTCGTGTCCGCAAGCGCCTTTCCACCAAACTCTCTTGTTTGAGCCGTAAGTAATATTATCGGGAGTAAGCGGAAAGTTCCTTTCCGACCATTCCGAAACAAGCTCCGGATGTACTTTCGCCAAACTATTACTCATAGCAAAACCGCTCCTTCCTCTCTGTTTGCACTCATTATATTGAGGAAAGAGAAATCGGGGTAGTTTGCGAACATGGGGAGAAATAAAAAAAGCCCCTTGAAAAAGGTTCATCCTCTTTCAAGGGGTTATTCGACAAACGGGAAGTTATGATTATCTATACTCTTCAGGAAGTTCCATATGAAATACTTCGCACAACAACTTTACATCATGCATATCATTTTCATCATAATCGTATCCCAAATGGAACAGCAGTTGACTATACGGTTCAATACAAGAAACTTCTATTTCCTCAATTTTTCCTATTCCCGAAAAAATCTCTGATGGAAAACAATCCCCTTCGTAAAGAATTTCACCATTTTTTGTATATTCAAAACAATGTAAATCAATAATTCTTTTCTTCAAATCCTCCCATACTGTATGGTTCGTTGTTGTATACTCCATTTTTATCTCATAGAAACCATTGTTTTTAATTATCTGTATAAATTTATGATAATCTTTCTTTTCTACAAATATATCAATATCGTTATGTCTTCTTGTTTCATATCCAATAAGCGCATCTACACCCCAACCGCCGTCAAGAAATACTTTAATCTCCGCATCCGTTGCAAGTCTGATAATCTGTTTTGCATCTGTTATACTGACCATATTTTCCTTCCCTAAATCCCGATTTGTTTATCTGTCTTTTCAAATAATGGGCGACCACGAAAGAAAGTCGCCCATTCACACTTTGAAATTATGCGATTTTTCTGCCTCTGCACATTTTCCTACATCAAATGGTGTAAGTTTGGTGTAAGGTGTACGATTTTGCCTTATTCCCAAGTCTGCAAACCCGCATAAATACTGGGTTTTTTCGACTTTTACTTGTCTAAGGGTTTCATTGTGGGGAAGAGAATGACC
>JAZPXS010000180.1:0-7486 GCA_045543775.1 Clostridia bacterium | reverse complement strand
AGCTTCCGCAGTTTCTCCCGCCGCAAAATATGTGCCTCTTACATTCCAGGAAGCACCGATGGCAGCAGAGGAAAAGTGATTGATTATATCGATTACTTTTTCCGTATTTGCAAGATATCCTACTGTTTCAAACAATATGTTGACATCAGAGTTTTCTGCCTTCTTAAGTGCTTCGGCAAGCTTTTTGTCCAAAGCATCAAAAGAAACCTCTTTGTCAATGCAGACAATTACATTGGAAATTCCGGCAGATACCGCCATATCCACATACTTAACCGCCAACTCCGACGTGATTTGCTCACTGTCAATTGCATACGGCATTCTGAGAGCAGAAACTGCAAGATTTCTGTTTACAAGCTTCCTTTTTGCATCGGCTATACGATCTCGTCTCAATATACTGTCATGGTGAGAGCTTCTTTCTTTTATTGCGTCATATATTTCAAAGCCTTCAAAACCGTAGTCAAAGGCATAACGGCACATATCAAGAAAGGAAGAACGGCTCACATTCTTGGTTGAAAATACAATCTTCATTTTATGCCTCCTCAAAAACAATCTTGTTAAGTGCATTTATATATGCTCTGATACTTGCGGCAACAATATCGGTTGATGTTCCGTTTCCTGAATAGAGCTTGCCGTTGTTGCGAAGTCTCACAAGTGCTGAGCCCAATGCTTCCTTGCCTTCGGTTACAGACTGAACCTGAAAATCATCAAGCTCATAGTGATGGCCGATGCACTGCTCAATGGCACGGAATGCAGAATCAATGGGACCCTCGCCGCTGCTGACACCGCATATGATTTCGTCGTTGCATTTGAGTGTAACCTGGGACATTGCACTTGCTACATTACTGCTTGTGGTTGTGTATGTTTCAAAGTGGTATGTAGAAGGTGCCTGCATAGCGGAGCTTGCAATAAGTGCCTCAAATTCTTTAGAACCAACTGCACCTTTCTTTTCGCAAACCTGCATAAGTACCTTATGCACATTTCCGATATCGGAATCGGAAAGCTCATATCCGAGAACCTCTGCGGCATTTGCAACCTGAGCCATGGTGGAATCCGAATCCAACAAAATCTTTTTCTTTTCGCTGACGGTATTTTCTGATTCGTAGCTATCGTGGTTTATGTTAGAAAGCATATCGTCAATGCTTGAATGGATTTTTGTGGTGTCAAGCTTTGTTACGGCACCGATCTGTGAGCCGCATACGCTTATGGCATCGGAAATTTCGCCTGTTAAAATAACATCCTTTCCTGCCATAGCACATTTAATTCCGTCTGCACCTGCCGAAACAGCCTCAAATGCTGATGCTACGCCCATATTGATACGGTCAGAAACCTGAACATACACTTTGGCATTTACCTCTGCCTTAAGCTTTGCAGTTAAATCTGCAATTTCCTTTGGGGTTGATACTCCTGCATTGTCACAGATGGTTATTATACCTGCACCGTTTGATGCAGCTTCCTTTGCGGCTGCAATCAAAAATTCAACATCCGCTCTTGTTGCATCAAGGGCAGAAAATTCTACATCCTCACAGTACTCTTTTGCTTCTTTCACAAGTTCTGTGATTTTTTCAAGCATAGCAGCTTGTTTTACGTGGTACGAATATTCCATCTGAATTGTCGAAACGGGAAGCTCTATCTGCAAACGAGGTTTTTTTGCATCCTTTATACATTCCCAAACGCTTGCAATATCTTCTTTATTAAAGCCAACGGGTATGGCAAGAACGGCATTCCGGACATTCTGTGCAATCGTTTTGTATATAATTGTGTCCTCACGAAGATTTTTTACAGCGGGCAATTCGAGGGTATCTGCACCCAAGGAATCTGCACAATTTGCAATTGCTGACTTTTCGCGGAAAAGTAGTGAAACTGCACGATCCTCTGAAAGTTTTTTGAGTGTAATGTCTGTAACATTGATTGTTTTCATTTTTTATACTCCTTCCGAAAATAGGTATTTATCAACAAAAAGACGCTCCCGTCTCTTCGCTGATTTAAAGAGACGAAAACGCTATAAAGTCTGTGTTTCCGCGGTACCACTCTTCTTCACCCATACAGGATGCCCTTTAGATGCCAACACATCTCAACTCTGTTACGGGAGTTCCCGTCTGCCCCTACTGAAAAAGTTCACGGCAGCCGCTCCGCGGTGAGTTCTGCAAAACTCTCCCAATGCCTCGCACCAACCGGCATTTCTCTCAAGGCGAAAGCTAATGCATACTATTCCGCATCACAGCGTTTAAAGCTGTATAAAATTTTATCACAAAAGCATAGTCTTGTCAAGTAATTTTTTTAAAATCAGGAAAATTATCTTCATAGTTCATTCTTTTCCAGAAAAGCCTCATACTCTGAAAACGGCATCGGCTTTGAATAATACCACCCCTGAATATAGTCACAGTCTGACTCTGTTACAAAATCATTCTGTTCATCTGTTTCCACTCCCTCACACACAACCTGAATATCAAGACTATGGGCAAGAGCAATAATTCCTGTAAACAGGTCCTTACCCTTTTTAGTATCGGTCTTAAGAAGAATATCCCTGTCAAGTTTGACAACATCAATGGGATAATCACACAGGTTAGCAAGAGTTGTATATCCGCTTCCAAGATCATCAAGGTAAATTCTGAATCCGAGTTTTTTGCAAAGTATAACATTCTTTATTGCGGTTTCTCTGTTTTTTTCGATGGCATCTTCGGTTATTTCGATAGCAAGCTTTTTTCTGTCAAAATTGTATTTTTGGCAAACTGCGGTAAAATTATCGATAAAATCGTTTTCCGAAAGTGTTATTCTCGTAAAGTTGCAGGAAATGGAAATGTCATCATACTTGGTATTACTCCACTTTTCAAGCTGTCTGCAGGCAAGATCAAGCATATAGAAATCGTGCTTGCTAATGAGGTTTGCCTCTTCAATATCTGCCATATAACTTCCGGGGTTCAAAAATCCGTTTTCCGAGCTATCCCAACGGGAAAGTGCCTCACAGGATGTAATCTTCTTTGTTTTGTTATCCACTATAAATTGAAGGTACATTTTGAACTCTTCATTTTCAAGACCTTTTATGATGCTTTCGGTAAACTTTTTTTCATCACGGACCATATTCATTGCATGTGTGTCACAATACACGATCTGATTATTTTTGCCGTATATTCTGTTGCAGTTCTTCCTGAGATTAAAAAGCAGGATTTCGCAATTCTTATCCGTGTGAGCAAGAGTACAAAAAGCACAGTAAAACACGGGCACTGTATTCTTTTTCTTCGCATTATCAAAAGTATTGAGGTCACGAATAATTTTTTCAAGCCGCATTTGGCTTTCCTCTTTGCTTGATGAACAAAACGCAAACGCAAATCCGTTTTCCGTAATTCTTGCAGATATCTCGTTGCATCCCGTGTGTTCTTTGATTACGGAGGATGTATATCTGAGGACATCCTCAAAGGAGCTCTCTCCGTGGTACGAGCGAAGGTAGCTGCTATCCAGAACAATATAAGCTAAAGTATATTTATTTGTGTCTGTGGAAAGCATCTGAAAATGCTGTTTGAAAAACTGCAGATTCCCCATACCGGTTTCTGCATCGGTCAGCTTATCCAGTTCTCCTTCTCTTCGAATTTTGTTGATAAGAATCAGTAAGCACACAAGTGTAATTACCAACATCGTAAATAAGGATAAAATAAAAATCTCCATTTTTCTCTCCTGTTTCTGATATGTATTTTGATTAAAACATAGCATCCCAAGATGAAATTTTGCAAATAAAAAAGCCGCAACAACAGAGAGTCTCATTGAGACCCCTATTATCGCAGCTGGACTGGCATAGCATAAAAACCTTAGCCTCTTGGCTTTGCGTCGCCGGCTTTCGCCGGTTTTGCCAAATATTTACATTTAATTAATTCTATCACCAATTGCAGTTTTTGTCAAATAAAATTACTCTCTTGCAAAAACCCATAAGGTTTCCTCTGATATATCCGTACTGTCTTTTATCTCGTAAACAGTAAGTATCATACTTTCTCCATTGACCTTTTTGTAGCTTATTCTGGGTGTCATACCCTCAGAAAGATGTCTTCTTATGGCATCGTAATTCAAAAAGTTTGTAAAAGCCCTGTGGGAATCCGGATGAACAATATCATTTATGTACTTGGTAAGAAGGCTGGAAAAATGCTCTTCGTTTTCGTTGTAACCAAGATAAGCCGGCATAAGAATACGGTGTGCTTTGTCGGTTTTGAGAGATACCCTGTAAATACCGTTGTAGTGCTCCTGAAGAACAGAAATCATTGTATCAATTTCCCGTATTCCGGTTTTTGTCTGAAGATAGCTGCATTCATTAACACTTGGGGTGTCATTCATCTCTTTGTTCTGATAGTAACGGGCTTTTGCTTCGTACATTCTGATTTCGGCTTCCCGTACAAGCTCTTCGCAGTTCACATTGCGGCTTCTGTAGGATGTACCTATTGCAACATTGTATCCGCGGACTTTCAGTTGTTCTACAAAAATTTCAATATTCTTTTTGATGTTATCCTGATTTTCATTTTTTGCAAATACAAGAAATTCGTCTCCGCCCATACGGTAAACTTTATGTCCGAAGAAAACTTCCTTTAGTGTATTTGCAATATAAATAAGCATTTCATCGCCTGCTGCATGGCCGTACTTGTTATTACGGATATGAAGCTCATTTACATCTATGTAAATGCAAGAGAACATTGAAGGCTTTTCCTCATCCAGAACCATAATGTCTTTTTTGTAGGACACACGATTGAGCACTCCGGTAAGAGAGTCGGTTGTAGCTGCAATTTCCGTTCTGTTAAGGTGCTTTTTGTTGTATATGGAAATTGAAAAACAAATCGCAATATCCTCCAGAAGTATTCTTGCCATATCGTTTTTGGTTGAGTTAACTACGCCCAAAACTGAAACATGATTATTTTTTTCGGCAACACCGGCAAAAGTAAGACTCTTTATGTTATGCTGCTTGAGTAAGTCATACAGCCCCTTGTTTTTCTTTTCAAGATAGTTATTTCTTACGATGCTCATTGTTCCCACGGTTGCTTTGCCATTCCTGCCAAGTCCTACTGCACAACGGAAAAGTTCACTCGCCAAAAAGGTTTTCTCACTTTGAGCAAAAGTACTGTTTCTCCATTCGGGAGAGATATGCATAAATTCTTCCCCATCTGTATCTATAAAGAATGAGGCCTTTGAATTTGAAAATTCACTTACCATTTTAAGCGTTTCCGGAACATTTCTGCTCTGATTGTTTATTTCCAGAAGAAGCTTCCTTATATTGGAAGCATACGTTGTTGTCTTTGACTGCTTCTTCTCACTGCCGAGAACAAAAAGAATAAAAAGAACAATAATCAAAGACATAACAAAAAAGGAAACAAGTAAAAGTCTCGATATCTTATGTGTTTCACCAAACACTTGAGATTCATAGCGTGCAAGCATTATTCCCCAATCGAAATCCTCAATTGTGGAATAGTGAACATACAGGTCCTCTCCGGTAAAGATTGACTTGAATGAACTAAATCCTTTGTCATTATTTATAAAGTCATCATAGGTATATCCATCATTGTATTCACGGGTTTCGAGCTGAGAAAGTTCTCCGGGATTTTCATTAATCGTATCAATTACAAATTTTCCGTTTTCTTTGTCGTATACAAAAAGCTGTGCATCCAGTTCCTTTGCCATACGGATATACTTATCCCCTATAGTTTTGAGGTTAATGACGCCGTACAGAATACCTACAACTTCATCGTCGGAGCGGATAGGTACAGCACTCCTTATAAGCTCTAAGTCCTGTCCTGTAAGATCCTCTACTCTGCCGCTTATGTATTCCCCTCTGGCAGCCTCTTCTTCAAAAGATATCTTTCCTGTTAAATCCACAGAACCAACTTTTGTTACAAAGGTATTGTCAGGATTGAGAATACCTATATTTGCAAAGAGGCCTATGGGCTTGAATGAGTCAAACATAAGCTGATAGTCATCACCGTCGGCATACAGCTTTGCGGCAAAATTTGCCATAGTAATAAGATTTTCTCTGTCTGACTTTATCTGCAGGATAAGGTCATCTTTGATTTGCTTTGTCTGGGTGTGAAGCATGTCATAGGCTTCCTTTTCTGCAGAAATATAGAAATAAGATACAGTTGCCAAAAATACCGCACTTATAAGAACCGCAGCAATTACAGTATGTATGAGATAATTTTGTCTTCTCTTTTTCTTGCCGTATTTCGTTACCATTGTTTCATAACTTCTTTCCTATGAAAATATTATTTTTGATTTTTATCCTTTTTCTGTTTGTAAATAAGCTTGCCAATATGCTGAACAACAAAAGTCTTTTTGCTTTTTCCCACAATATAGCCAAGTCCGTACATTACAAAGGGAAGAACTGTTGCCAGAATATCCATTATAATATGAAGCTTGCCAAATTCATCAAAAAGATACACAAATGAGAAATTGTACACTCGGAAAATAACAAAGAATATTCCGTCAAATGCCAGATAGCATATAAGCACAATAACCGAAAGTATCAAAAGCGGAAGTGCATACAAAAAGCCGTCGGATATTTTATATTCCAGTGTGTCCGCTTCCCCCTGCTTCAGAAGTGCATTTGCTCTCCTTAAATCTTTGCCGGAGGTGTTCCATCCGGATGAATACATGGAACTTAAATAAATTGCAGCAGTAACCACGCTGGCAAGCCAGTATGCTTTGCGAAATACAGCTCCTACAACACAAATAAGTGCAAGTGTTACCACTATATACAAGAAATGCTCACCCACAACGGAAAGCATATTTTTTGCTTTTCTGTTCATCTTAAAATACTCCTTTTAAACTGTAATAACTTAATTATGAGCCATTTACCTAAAAAAGTCAAGTAGTTCTTGACATTTAAATATTAAAATACTATAATTATAATGTTAATTTATTTTGAACAAGGAGGTTATTTTATGATTAAGATTTGTCTGCGCGGTACCGAAGTTAAGGAGTTTGAAAACGGCACCACAATTTACGAAGTAGCAAAATCCATCAGTGATTCACTGGCAAGAGCCGCACTCGGCGGTATTGTGGATGGCGAGGTGAAAGAACTCACCTATACCCTTGACACCGACTGCGATTTAAATATCATAACCTTTGCAGATGATGAGGGTAAGAAAATACTCCGTCACACTGCATCTCACGTAATGGCTCAGGCAGTCAAGAGACTCTATCCCAACACAAAGCTTGCTATAGGTCCCAGTATTGATGACGGCTTTTACTACGATTTTGACTCTGAGGTTAATTTTACCAATGAGGATCTGAAATCTATAGAAGCAGAAATGAAAAAAATAGTTAAGGAGAGAATCCGCCTGGAAAAATTCACTCTGCCGAGAGAAGAAGCATTAGCTCTTCTTAAGGAAATGGATGAGCCTTACAAGGTAGAATTGGTTGAAGAACTGCCCGAAGGAGAAGAAATTTCGTTCTACAAGCAGGGAGACTTTACAGACCTTTGTGCAGGACCTCACGCATTTGACACAAGCGTTGTTAAAGC
>JAZPXS010000179.1:0-16768 GCA_045543775.1 Clostridia bacterium | reverse complement strand
CCTCTCACAACATCCGAAAGCTGAGGCGAATTGACTCTTGCTTCCATTCGCATGAGTGCCACCTCATAACCGCCTGAACGCATATCAGCACATGTGATTCCAAGTTCATCAGCAAATGCCGGAGTTGTGTTCTTTTTGAATTTCTCCAAAATTGAAAGCACATCTCTTGTTGACAGAAGCTCTTGTTCTATTGTTGAAACAAATCTTAGAAGTTCGGTTTCAATTTCCTCTCTTCTTGTTTCCATATGCTTTTCGGCTTTTTGTATCTCCTTGAAGTAAACTAACACTGCAAGAATTAACACCGCTGCAGACATAAGCGGAAAAATCAAAAGGCATGGCAGTATTAAAAGTCCTACTGCCAATGCCTTAATAATTGCGTGTGCCTGATAACATTCAGGTGTCATACTGATTCCTGCTGCTTTGAGTGTTGCCGACAGTCTGTTTTTTCTGTATCTGTCCATAGGAATGAACCTTGACAGCTTAATGCTTAAATCCATTATAACTGTCTCAATGACCGTTGTAAGTTTCCGATCCGTTCTTCCCATATTCATTATAGCTTTTGATGCCTTAAGATACGGAATTTTAAGTCTGTCTGCAATTATGAAATACAAGCCAAATGCAAATCCTAATAAAAGGATTATATATCTCATTTTGAAGCACCTCCTGTTATCGGTTTATATCCGGCACATCCGTTTGTGCTATGGAGGTGAAAGAACGGACAGAAGGGTTCGCGCGGATCAAGCTTTACGGAGTTCATTCCCGTAAGGCAAGTCGGGCAAAGTTGTTCTTTTTTCTTTTCCATTATCATCACCTCTTGAATTCTATTGGTTTTGTAAGTTTCACCACAAAGGCTGTGGATATAAAGATTGCGGCTATATCAACCGAAAGTATTATCTTACCGACTGAGGTGTGCATCAGCACATCGTACCAGTCTTTATTCAGGAAGTACATTATCGGTATGTTCGCAATTACCAGAAGTGCCATTATGATGAACTCCTTACGAGGCTCTGCCAACATCAGTTCAAGCTCTGAATTAACAACACGGATATCTGACAGTTTTGTAACTATCGGTGTCAGTGTAGTCTTTAAGCTTCGGTCCTGCTGACAAAGCATAAGTGCATCGCACCATTCATGGAACACATCGTTGTCCACCTTGTCTTTAAGACCTGCTATTGCTTTATTTACATCTGAGTCGATGAGTTTAAGCTGTACAAGAAAGTCAGTGAACACATCTTTTATCGGCGGATTAAGGTATGCGATGTTTTCCTCAACCGCAGTCACGATATCTTCATTTCTGATATATGCAGTCGTTATAATCGACAAGGCTGTTTCAAGTTCTTCCGATACATCCTTCTTAAAATGACTTGCTGTGAGTTTTACATACCACACAGGCACAAACATCATACCGATTGCAAGTGGCGGTATCATGTAGACATTGTTGAACATCGAGGCAATGACCGCACCTGCTATGGCAAATACACCGCAGGCAATAAAAATAACAGGGATTTTATCTTCCCTGCCTGTCATTCTCATTATCTCGGTTATTTCTTCAACCTCTCGTCTTAAGAAGTTTTTCTTTTTCTTATTGGTTACTTCGTTTACCTGATCTCTGATTGATTTTGGTCTATCAAATACGGATTTGAATAAATCCAGAAGCCTTATATCAAGCAGTTTCAGAACACCTGTAACCATCGCAATAAATGCAAATAATCTTAATGTCAGCACTCTACCGCCTCCCCTCTGCAAATTCTATCGAGCCAATCCTGCGGCATGCCATTTTCAATAAGTCGCTTTTTAAGTCCTTCGGATATTTCTCCTACAAACTCATGCTCACCTTTGATAACAAGTTTGCCGTTTTCATCGTAATAGTTTTCTTTGATGTTATACCTATAAATGGTTCTGTACACCCTCTCTCCATCCGGTTTGATTTCACACTCCATAATCTCCATAATCTTTCGCTCTCCGTTTTCAAGCTGTTTTGCATAAGCTATAATTGGGAAAGCTTCAGTTACAAGGTCATACAGCGTTTTGTCTGCTGCATCAAACATTCTCTTACAAAGTGTTACCATTCTGAGATAGGTTGCTTCACAGGAGTTTGAATGGATAGTGGTTAATACAGGAGTACCTGTTCGGCTAGCTTCCTGTGCAACAAATGCCTCTGCATCTCTAATCTCGCCTACAAATATCAAGCTTGGATGGAAACGCATCGCAATATCCAAAAGCTTTACCTGTGTGATGTTCTGCAATTCGTTTTCTGACGGCCTGGTCTGTGTATGCACAATACTGTTTGTGACCTTACCGTCTTTCTCTTTAACGAGCGATACCTCTCGGCTTCCGCTTTCGATTGTAAACACTCGTTTATCTTCAGGATAAGTTGAAAGCATCCATCCTGAAACTGTGGTTTTACCACTGCCTGTTGCTCCGGCTACACAGACGCTGACGCCATATCTTATAAGTAAAGACAAGAAGTCAAGCATCGGTGCTGTTGCCGTTCCGTAGTCTATCAAATCCTGCTTTGTAAAGTTCATTGGATTTACAATACGAATAGAGGCGCTGACACCTGCATCTTCATCTACAACCGGTGCTTTAAGAACCGCAATACGAATGTTTTTTGTGAGTGTTCCAAGGACAGCGGGTGCCGCATTATCAAGCACCATCCCGGATGCATGAAGCATTCTTCTCACAACATTTACTGCATGTTGCGGAGAGTCAAAGTGTTCGTCAAGTTTCTCTTTTCTTCCTCCTGAATAATACACCTCAATATCATTCCAGGCATTTATGTTTATTTCCTCAATGCCTTTGCTGAATATGTACTTTGTAAGGAATGAGTATTCTGCCATTTCGGTATACAACCTGTCGACAAGCTCATCCTCTGACATTCCGTCAGCACTGAGTCTTTTATCTGCAAGATACTTTTTTATCTGGAACTTTATCTGTTCCTTTGCGGCATGTTTATCGGTTTCAAGAAGAAGCGAAGCATAATTTTGAGATATATGCTCCTGTACCTCTTCAAGTACACTTGGAAAGTCGCTTATCTTAGTCGGTGCGAAGAATAAATCGTGGGAAGTATTCTGATTAATCAAGGTCGAACACCTCCTCTGCGATATCTTCTATCATCACACGGAACTCTTTGCTTTCTCTTTTCTCCGGTGTATTCTTCAGCAGTTCTCCTTCAAGGTACTGCTTTTCTACCAAATCGCTGTGCGGAATGGTGAACGATACACCGCCTATAATCTGCTCAATGTTCTCTCTTGAATGTATGCTCTTCACATCGTTTGCAACCTTAAGCTGCCTATCGCTCCTGAACTTGCTGTCTGCAAGCAGGGGTAATTGCGAAGAGAGATACGAAATTGATTTCAAATCGCAGTTTATAAGTCTTAGTACACAATCTGCCTCAATGAGCGACATCGTTGAAAGGATGTCATCGGACAGATGGCAAGAGCAGTCTATCACGACAAAGTCTGCTATGTCCTTTAATACATCAATCAGTTCTTTTGCCTGAACCTGAGTATATTTCGGATATGAAAAGCTATTCTCACCTTTCATAAGACCAAGCGCCATGATATGCTTATTCTTTTTGAATGTGATACAGTTTTGCATCACCAAGCTCTCTGTTATTTTCGCTGCAGCTAATATACTGCCGAGAGATTTTTCTGTTTCAATCTCTGATGGCGGAACTAAAAGAGGAAGAGGCGGAGCATCTGTGTCGCATAATAAAAGTGCTACATCAAAGCCTTTATTGGCAATATAATTTGCCACCTTTGCGGCTATCGTTGTCTTACCGCATGAGGGTGATCCCCATACTGCAAGGACACGGTTATCACTGTGTCTCATCTCCTACCGCCTCACTTTCTCCTGTCTGTTCAGCATTTTCGCCTTCAGGATTTGCTGTGCCTTCTGCTTCGGCTTTTAGCTGTTCGTTCAGTTCCTTTTGTTTCTTAAGGAATTCTTCTGCGGTTTTTCTGTCACCACGATATACGAGTGACATGTGAATAGTGCCTGTCTTTTCAAGGTCAGCAAGCATTTTTGACTGATCCTCAGACACTAAAAGTGTTACTGTACTTGGGAGTTCAGATTCTTCATTAAACTCCTCATCAACATCGCTTCCGGTTTTTGTTGTTGCGGCAATTACCTCAACAAACTGTAATTCAAGAGGGATTTCGGTTATACCTGTCTTTTTATAGTCAGGCGCTATTACCGATACAATATCTCCCGATTTCAGTTTTCCCGAAAGACCGTTTGCAAAGGATTTGATGGTAACTGACATTGCTCTGTTTGTTCCATCTAAACCTGCAAGGTATGTGTTCTCCACATACGGAGTATCTGCAATCTTGTTTTTCAGAACATAATCGCCCTTGGTCATATCCATCGTTGCATATTTTCCGATTACGGATTTTGCATCTTCAATGACATTTTCAGGCTGATTTGTGCTTGTCATTTTAACCTCTGTTACCATTTCCTTTGTAATCTCATCTCCGCTTTTTATATCTGCCGTAACTCTTACCACATCCATTGTCTTGTTGCTTGTTCTGCTTATAAGCGGAGAAACCACAAAGCACATTATCAAGGCCAGGACAATACAGGTAATTCCGAGTACGGTTCTGTTTTTAAACACTTCAAGAAATTTCAAATTAACACCTCCAAAACTGTGTTTACAATGTATCCGATTGTCAGTGCAGGAACGAAGGGAAAGAGTTGTTTCCCCTTTCCCTTCTTAATCTCTGAAACGAGACCTGCTATTATAAAAACAATGCATCCTATTATCACGGTAACGAGGGTTGGCGCTAAACCCAAAGAAAAGCCAAGAGCAGCGACTATTAAAACATCACCGCCGCCCATACATCTGCCCTCGTTTTGGGCAAAATAAAACGGCACTGATAAAAGACAACCGAGCATATTTGATGCTCTAAAGTCTATCAGTGCCGTTAGTATCAACAATATGATGTATATGTACGGGACCTCCCTTTTCTTGTAATCAGTTACCGATGCGAATAACAGGATGCATAGTACGGCGAAGTATTTCATCAGTTCGAGTAATTGAACATTTCCTGAATCTTCTGAGTTAAAGTTGGCAACACCGTATCATCCATGAGTGCATAAAGTCCTGCAAGGAGCAAAGCACCAAGAACCACGGAAAGAAGCACGATGATTGCTGTATCAACTGCACCCTGACCGCTTTTGTCACGAAACCTCTTCTTGAGGTTTTCTTTTGCGAGTATAATTTTGTTTTTAAACTTCATCATATCACATTTCCTCCAATTTCTTAGAATATGCATCTAAAACTGCCTTTTCGAGTTCTTCACGGACTTCTTTCTTCACGGGGAAGCATACATCCTTAAACTCTCCTGTGCGAGTTTTTCTGCTCGGCATTGCGACAAATCTGCCGTGAATACCGTCTACAACCTTAATACCTTTAATCAGAAAGGCATCATCAATGCACACACTTGCGTATGCTTTCAGTTTCTCATCAGCAATAATTGCCGAGATTCTGGCTTCCAATTTCATCTGTCTCACCTCCCTTCAATCTCATGCTGCTACATTGTGATTTTGAAGGTTTCGACTTGAAAGCTTTCTTCCTTTTCGGAAGGTGTATTGTTTTCTTCTAGCTCGTTTGCAGGTTTTGGTTCGGGTTCTGCCATATCAATCTTCATAGTTTCAGGTTCTGTGGCTTTAACAGCCTCAAATTGCCTGTTTTGAAGTCTTTCAGGCATACTTTCCTTCGGCTTATCAATCTTTTGTTCTGCGGTCATTTTCGGCTCATCAAAGTGCATAAGCTTTTCAAAGCTCGTAGGGTTAACATAGTAGAACTCACTTGAGTTATCATCATAGAGTTCAATGACATCGGAAATATATATACCGCCCTCGGTAAAGCCTTCGGGTTTGTTTGGTCCGTCAAATCGGTCATATATTCCTTCAAGGTCGTTTGTTCCGACATTGCCATCATAAACAACCTTGTAATCTGCCACATTCGGTTCTCTGAATCCCCTCTCCTTGAGTTCTTTATATCCTATGAATCGCATTCGGACATTTGTGGTAGACTTTAACTGATACAGACGGCAGTTTTTGAGTGCAATTTGCTCCGGGTTCGTTATTTCGCCCTTAATCAGCCTGTCGTAAATATCCTTTTGCCACTCGATCTTAAAACCGTTTTCTTTTCCAAGAAAATCTGCAATATCTGCCTTTTTAAACATTTCGTCTACGAAGGCAGTATCATTCTTTACATAACCTACTCTGTTGCCGTAATACTCTAATATACCCTCCTTTGTTATATTAATAGATTTCATGTCCACACCTCCTCATTTTGTATTACACCTTCTCATCATGAGTAAATGTATCTTTCTTGTCTGCCTTATCCTTAATAACTCCGTATTCGGTAACTGCTACCTTTTCGGTGTTCATCAGGTCAACGGAGTATGAGGCAAAGTTAAAATGCTTTGAGAAAGATTCAGGGACTATTCCTCCAAAGGTTTCATCATATATATCCTTTGCATATTCAATTGCAGAAGACGATTCGGGATATAAGACAAAATCCTGCATTCTGTTTGCATAGGCTATGGCTTCGTCAAGAACAGTGCATCCAAAGCCTTCAATAACTGCTTTGTATTTTGCTAGCTCGCCTGTTCTTTCCATATCTCTCATTCTGTGAGCGAGAGAATTTAAAAGTCCAAGCTGAGACAGGTCCTTTATACACATAGGAATTGTTGATTCCATGCTCTGAACTGCCATAAGCATACAGTCATCAAAGGAATCTGCACCGAGCTGTTTTAAGAAATTCGCCTTGCTTTCCTTCGATGCAGGAAGCACAAGCCAATCTTTAACTTCACCATCCTTTGATTCGATAAGCAGTTTGAATATGTACTTGTCATCCTCAAAGGTTTCAGGGAAATGCTCTCCGTCATAGACTTCAGCATATTCCTTATCGTTACATGTAAAGTATCCGTCTTCCGTGAATAATCCGTCTTCAGACTCCCTGATCTTTTCGCCTATTGCTTTATAGTCAAGAAAATTCCATGCTTCTTTTGGCAAGGAACCCATCCAATCAAGCATTCCGTTATCAACGTACATTCTTCCAAGTGATTCAGCATCGTATATTCCGTCAACGATTTCACACTTGTCCAGATTGTATGCATTATTGATAAGACTGTTAATATCCAAAAGAGAAAGACCTTTCTTTTCCATGTATCCTCTGAACTGCTTATGCTCATAGATGGAGAATCTGCTCATTACCTTTGCAAGATAGTTGAGCTTTGAAAGGTCTATAGTTTCTGCCTTCAAATCTACAGCAAGGTCAAATCCGTATAACCTGCACTCTTTCATTGTGTAGTGCTGATTCTCGTTATTGATTCTTGCTCTTTCGAAGGCATCTTTGATTTCATTTTCTGTTGCCGGGAGCTGCAATTCTGCTCCTATATATTGTGATTTTCTTTCTGCAAGGTCATCTCTTGAAAGAATAATTGTAATCTTGAAATCATCATCCTTTTTTCGAGACTGAACAATATTGTTTTTGAATTTCTTTTCCTCAATCAAGTATGTATTAAAGAGTTCCCCGTCAATATAAACATCGACCTCTTTCGGAGTTCTGATCGTCACCTTAATATCATTGCTTGTATCGGCATATCCCTGCAGTAATCTTTGTATATTCTTCGATATTTCTTCTCTGTTAATCACATCTGCATTCCTCCAAATTCCATATCTTCGTTTTCTTTCTGTATTTGTTCTTCCGACTCAGAATAAAGGAATTTCATTTTTTCGTATTCCATACTCTGCATCAGTCTGTGTTTAGGCTGAATGTCCATAACCTCCGGAAACAGCGGTGCAGCATTGTCTGATGAACAGAACTGTGTCTCAAGTCTTATGGAAAGGTTCTCGTCTACTATTGAAAGATTTCCGTCAAAAACGAAAGGGATTTCTTTTATCCCTTCCATAAATTCTTTAACCGTTGCATCAAGCATTTCTCTTCTGTATTGAGTTACCTCACCATCTTCGAACCTGTATCCGCTTACATATATTCTCTGGTCATGACCTGAATTTCTTCCGTCAAGATATGATATATGCATACTGTCTATAACAGTGTATCCTTCTTTGAGTTCTGTTTGCTCATAGATTCTTTGCATCATGGGATCGTGAACATTCTTCTTGAATGTCATCAGAGCATCTTGGTTTATAAGCTCTTTCACATCTGCATTCCTCCCATTTCCTGTTCCGGCTCTTCAGCTTGGACTACTGTCTGCTCCTCTTCTGCTTCGGGGGTTACGATTGCAAATATCTGACCATTCTCTTTGGATATAATTCCGTAGTCGGTCAGCTTACAATCCAGCCTGTCGCAAAGTCTTCTTCCGAGATTTGCTAAGTTACATCCTTCAAGGATGCTTATGTCGAAATCTGTCGGCAGGTTTATTTGCATATACACTTTAGCATAGGTTTCATAGCATGGTGTGTAGTGAGATATCTGATACTTGTCCAGGTTATTGATTATTTCCTTTGCAACATCCAAGTCTCTGCATTGCAGACCTTCTGTTACTGCCTTGAACTTAAGCTTGTCATCCGCACTCAGTGTTTCATATACGAATGCAAGGTTATTGAGTTTGCCAAATAACTCATTACTGGTGTACACCTCATCTGTCAGCCATGAAAGCGGCGATTGAAAGTCGAAGTATACAGTATCTTCAATTCGCCCTTCACCTACTGCCTGTGCTATTGTGTTTGCAGTTTCTGTGTCTATCGGAAGTCCGATAAGAACTGCTCCCTTTTCTGCTTCTTCAGGGTTCTCTAATCCTGATTTTGCGATAAGCATTTGAATAAATCCTCCACCGACTGCTTTTCGTTCAGGTTCGGGCAGATTCTCGCCGTCATACACTTCTGGCCAACAGTATCCGAGTCTTGCAACATAGTGTCCGTTTGAATAGACACCGCATTCACTTTCACGGAACTTCTTGCCTACTTTTTCTAAATCAAGCAGTTTTAGAGTTTCGTCACTCATTTTTTGCATATACGGTTCCATCTCATTATCCCTGACAAATTCTCCAAGTTGTCGGTCACTTGATAAACCGGGAACTACTGTCATCCCATCAAGGTCATATGTCATATTGATTAAATCTTTCAAAGGAAGTCCGAATTCAAATTCCCCTGCTTCCTTTTGTGTTTCGAACAGGGCATTTAGTCCTATGAGTTGATTTTCAGTAAGTTTCTCAAGTCTTTGTGCCAGGAAGTTCAATTCTTTTATAGTCGGTGCATCAAGTCTTGTATCGGCAAGTTCAGGAAGCTTCGGGCAGCTTAATACATTTAACTGCATGTGTCCTTCTCTGCCGACTGCTCTGGCTCTTTGCATTGCATCTTCTATCTGTCCATCTGTTGCAGGAAGTATTAAATCTGCATAATGGTATTCCGACTTATGCATTTGCTCAACACTGATTTCAATAACCAATTTGTCTTTTAAAGCCATATTCCACACCTCCTACATCGACATTTCAGGACCTGACTCTTCCTGTTCAGGTTCTTCTGCCATTTTCTGTTCTTCAGCAAGTTCTGCTTCCGTGAGTTTTCTACATGAGTCTTCTCCATATGCAATTCCGAGACCGCTTCCGCAGTCCCATCTCACATGAATTGTTCCTGCGTCATCTACATGGTCAACTGTTCCTCTGTCATCGTATTCGAGCTTTGAATATGGATCGTTCATATAGTTAAGAGCAATTCTCGTTCCTTTGGGATACTGCTCTCTTAGACTCTTTACTGTTTCTTCGCTTGGAAATCCAAACATTGTTATTACCTCCATTCTATTTTCAGAACAGTCTTATTTGACCGTTCTCATCGACTTTCAGTTCTACTTCTTCCTGCGGTATTTCTACCACCTGCGGTGTTATTTCATCTTTTTTACTCTCGACTGCTTTTGCCACATCTTCGATTGTCGTGCCTTCTCTTAATGCCCACAATCCGACTATATAGGTCGGTGTGTACCATACTGACCATTGCTCTCCTGTGAGCGAGTTTCCATGTATGATTTTTGCAGGTATTCCGTATAGGCTCAGTTGTAGGTATGCCATGTGTACACACTTGATATCTATATCGCATGCAGTTACAACAAGCTCCGTCTGGTAATTATGCTTATGGTATGCCATTGCGGCAGCCAAGCCTATTACAAGACCTCCTGAACCTACACACGGTTCGCATACTGAGACGAATCCTCTTTCGCTTATAACCTCTTCTGTATCTCCTGCAAGGACTGCCCTTCCCATGAATTCACAGATGTGATTGGGAGTGAAGAACTGCCCTTTGTACTTGTTATGAAGCTCCAATCCGTGAAAGACTTCGCCAAGCACATCACGGGGTGTTCCGCTTGTTTCTAACTCATCAGTTAAGTTTCTGACTAAGGTTGCAAACAATTCAACCAGAGCATTTTGCTCTTCTTTGTTGTATTGGTTTATAAGTTCGAGGTACCGTTTTTCTCTGTCCTCGAAGTTTGCCAAATCTACCGAATTGCTTATCGCTATGGCACTTATCTCTAACCAATCCTGAAAGATTTGGTATGCAGGATGTCTGTATGCAAGCTTCTGAATACCGCTTACAATTTCTCTGCCGTTTCGCAGGTACGATGGTGCTTTACTTGCCATATGAGTTCCTCCAAGACATACTAAAGGGCGCACCTTTCGATGCGCCCTTTGTATTTAAGTATCTCTCTATAAGTTCCTCTATGATGGCTTGTATTCTTGAGATTCGCTCATAGTATTGTTCGTCAGTCAGGTATATGGTGTCTGTCGTCATTAGGGTGTCCGGTTGCTCTTTTGTGGGATCCGCTTCCCACTTTGCATACAGGACTCCGTTTCCGTTAAAGGTGTACTCTGTTACCTCATTCTCTTTTGTTCGGGGATCCTCATACCATCCTTTGAATATGTATCCTTGTTTTTCAGGCACATATCCTGCAAGGTCAACCGTTTCGCCAAGTTTCCTTGTTATCGGTCTTATGTATGAGCCACCGTCACATGCGAATGTGAGTGTTCGTGTTCCCTTAAGTGTCCACTGAGCATACAAGGTGGTATCTTCCTCGTATATCCATGTGTTATCGACAAGCTCACCGCCTTCGGGTTCTGTGAACCAACCTTCCCACTGATAGTCCGATGTGTGTTCGGGGATTGGGAGCCATTTGATTCTGCCTTTGTAGGTTTCTTTCTCAGGCTCCCCTACATATCCACCGTTTGCATCGAATGTTATGACATAATCTCTGATGTCTGCAATTACTTCGTCTTTGGTTGCACCGCATTTGCAGGTGTACCTGTTAATGGTTTCATTTGAGTTTTTGATGTCATCTTCCCAAATGTGTTTGTGAGTTGCTTCTGCCATGACACTCGATTGTATCATAAGTGCCAGGGCAAGAGTCATTAATAATACTTTCTTTTTCATCTAATAATTCCTCCTGATTAAAGTATTTCTGCCTCTTGGCAACTCAAACATACCACTAAACTCACCGAAAGTCTACGAAGGAATTCATTTTAGCTGAATTTTGTTGAAACTCAACTAAATCAGTCTATCCAATTTTCTGTATTGGACAGTGTTGTTGCCATATGGTCATTGGCTGCTTCGATTATATCGTAGAATGCCCAATGGCTGTTTGTCTTAAGGTCAGTGAATCTGTCAAGGACCTCAAGGTTCTTGTTAATGTAGTCCTGATCTGCTGTTCTTCCGGTTACACGGTTTACAACAGTTACAACTTCTGCTCTTGTGATGTTAATGTCAGGCTTAAATGTACCGTCTACATATCCGTTAAGCCATTTCTTATTGGATGCGTAGCTGATATCCTTAATTGCCCAATACTTACCGTTAACATCTGTGTATTTAGAGGTAATCTCTTCATACTTAACTTCTTCGAAGATATCGAAGTATCTTACTGCCATTGCAGTGAACTCTGCTCTTGTTACAGGAGCTTCAGGTTTGAATGTACCATCGGTATAACCGTTGATCACATCATACTTTTCAAGGTAGCCAACATAAGTGTTATACCATGCATTTGCAGGAATATCCTTAAATGATGCCTTACCGGAAATTGTTTCACCTTTCTTATCTGCAACAAGTCTTGCAAAGATAGCCGCAGCTTCTGATCTTGTCATATCACCTTCCGGTCTGAATGTACCGTCAGTGTATCCCTTAACATAGGCTGTATGCTCTACTGCAGGAAGTACCACGATGCCCTTGTCATCAGTTTTTGCGGTTACTTCGTTCTTGTTCTTATCCTTAAGAACAACTGTGTAATCAGCTTTCGCTTTACCGCTTCTGTCGGTTACTGTAATTGTGTAGTAGTTGTTGTCTTTTACAAGGTCTTTACCTGTTGGAAGAGTAAGTGTTACCTTATCTGTTGCAGTTGATTTGCTTACAGATACTGTCTTACCATCTTTGTCAACCACCTTAACATTTACAGTTGTGCTTGAGTAGCTTCCGCCACCGCCGCCACCGCCGGAGTATGATCCACCTCCGCCGCCACCGCCTGATGTCTTAACAGGAAGTGTTACGATACCGTTTGCATTGGTTGTACCGGATTTAGAAGTTGTCTTGTCGTTAATGGTTACGGATACATTTGCTTTCGGTTTGCCGTCTGCATCCTTAACGGTTACAGTTGTCTGATTTGCAGTTGTGAGTGTGTGAGTTTCAGGAAGTTTAACTGTAATCTTTCCGTCTTTTACAGTCACGAATGCATCAGTTATAATGCCCTTTGTATCATTTACAGTTACAATGTATTTTGTTTCTGTAACATCGCCGGGTTCGTCAATCTTACCGTCACCGTCATTGTCCTTGCCTTCCTCTTCTTTTGTATCTGTTACAGAAGAGTCGCCCTTATCGTCAGTGATATCTTCAGAAAGTGCCGGGAATACCACAACACCGTTTCTGTCGGTTACACCGTTTAATGTCTTAGGCTCAACAACTGTTTCAGGTGCAGTTGTTTCTTCCTTGTTTTCAGGTTCAACAGCTTCACCCTCTGTTACTTCTTCATTTGCAGTTTCATCCTTTTCAGGTTCTGCAATTGTTTCAGTTACAGTTACCTTTACATCCTTTACAGGTGTTTTATCCGCCTTATTTGCCACTGTAACAGAGATTCTGTTATCGTAGGCAATGAGGATACCTTCAGGAAGTTTAACGGAGATTTCACCGTTTTCGTTAATCTCAATGTATGCCTTTTCGATAGGTACAGTTTCGTTCTTAACAGTTACACTGTACTCGTTAAGCTCGCCGTATCCGTTAACATCGGTTTCATCGATGTTTGTCGGAGGTACGATTGCAATACCTGCCTCGTTTGTGAGGTTGGTTTCAGTTCTCTCTGTCTTATCCTTAACAGTTACAGACATATCCTTTACAGGCTTGTCTTCGCTGTCAGTTACAGTTACAGAGATTCTGTTTGCAAGGTCAAGCACACTGCTTTCAGGAAGCACGATGCTGATCTTACCGTCAACGATTTCAAGGTATGCGTTGGCAATAGGAGCCTTTTCGTCTGCAATTACCACCTTATATCCTGATACAACTGCTTTACCGTTGGCATCTGTCATATCCTTATGAACCGGAGGAACAATCGCCTTGCCGTTTTCATCAGATACAACTGTTTCGGTATTACCGTTGCCATCTGTAAAGATTACGGTTACATCCTTTACAGGATTACCTTCTGCATCTGTGAGTGTTGCTGTAATTCTGTTATGGTAGTCAAATACCGCAGACTCAGGAAGCTTCACATTAATCTGATTTTCAGCAATTGTGATAAATGCTCCCTCAATCGGTTTGGATTCATCTGTAAGGAGGACATTGATTCCGTTTACTACAGCTTTGCCTTCTGCATCTGTGTAGTCCTCAGAAAGAGGCGGAACGAATACTTTGCCTTCGCTATCAGATGTGCCTGTGTACTGAACTTCATTTACATCCTTAACAGTTACTGTTACACCCTCGATAGGCTTTGCAATAGAGTCAAGAACTGTTACAGTTACACGGTTGTGGTGGCTGATGCCGTTACCTTCAGGAAGTTCAACACTTACCGAACCGTCTTCATTGTAAACTACATAAGCATTCGGGATTACACCGTTTTCATCGCTTACTACTACATTTCTTTCGTTTACATTTACGCGGCCTTCTTCGTTTGTATAACCATCACTTGCAGTCGGAAGTGTAATTTTGCCGTAGACATCTGTTTTACCCTTTTCGATAAAGTCAGAGTCACCGAGAGCGATGATTGTTACACCTTCCTGTGCGTTGCCGTTCTGGTCCTCAACTGTAATGATTACAGGATTTTCTCTTGTAGGCTTTGTGCCTTCAGGTAAATCTACAACGATGTTATTGCTTTCGCCAATGTATACTTCACAGTTCGGGATGGTTACATTGAACTTATCTGTAATGCTTACAACATAAGTTTCTTTTGCTTCATCACCGCTGCCGATTGTACCATTGTCATCGCCTGTGTTAGACTTGCTGTTAGGTACTACAAGGATACCGTCTTTGTCGGTTGTACCAGTTACCTTGTTGCCGTTTGCATCCGTGAAATCAACTGCCAAGTCTTCTTTCGGCTGCTGAGTTTCTGTGAAGAATGCAATCAGTTTTGTAGGCTTCTCAAAGTCAAGAAGTCTGCCGTTTGTGAGAAGGATTGACACATTGTCATTTACATCGATTACGATTTCGCTGTTGAAGATAGGCTTGTCGTTCTCATCAAGGAGAATGAGACTGTAATCGCCTACTTCAGCTTTACCGTCTTCGTCTGTATTATCCTTACCTGCAAGCTGTGCAAGGTCAGAAGTCTGCAGAGTTTCTCCGCACACAGTACATTCAATATGCTTACTGCCGCCGTGTTCGATGGTTGCAGCTTCATCTACAATCCATTCGCTCGGTGTATGACCTTTTGGATCAACATAGTCAGCTTTGTATGTATCTCCGCAAACCTTACAAGTGTATGTGCTGAATCCCATTGTAGTACATGTTGCTTCTGTTACTGCTACTTCGTAATCATGAGCAATTTTATCTACATAATCGCTCTTATATTCATCGCCACATGCCTTACACTTATATACGCTGTAACCTAATTCTGTGCAAGTTGCAGGAACTACGGTTACTTCGTAATCGTGAGGGATTTTGTCGGTGTAGTCACCATTATATGTGTGATCACAAGCTTTACATTTGTAAATGCTATATCCCATTTCGGTACATGTTGCAGGTACAACTGTTACCTCGTAGTCATGCTCAACTTCGTCTGTGTAGTTTCCAATGTACTCGGTTCCGCAATCTTCACAAGTGAATACGCTGAATCCATCTTCCGTACATGACGGAGGTGTAACTGATTCACTGTATTTATGAGGAAGCTTGTCTGTGTAGTCGCTTACATAGGTATCATCACAATCTTCACACGTATATGTTGTAAAACCGAATTCTGTACAAGTCGCCGGTGTTACGGTTTCTTCATAGTTATGTGCAAGTTTATCTGTGTAATCACTTACATATTCATCACCGCAATCTACACAAGTATATGTTGTAAAGCCCATTTCGGTACAGGTCGCAGGTGTTTCTACTCCTTCATAATCGTGAGGAAGAACATCTGTGTAACTGTCAATGTATGAATGGTCGCAGTTTTCACAATCGTGCTTTGTGTAGCCTGACTGTGTGCAGGTAGCATCTACTACTGTGTCTGAATAACTATGACCTTTCGGAAGCTCAAGAACTGTTTCACAAACCTCACAAATCTGAGGCTCTGTGCAGTTTGCTTCCGCACCCGGAGTATGACCTGTTGCATCTGATGCAATTATCATCTTTTCTCCGCAGCCATTTGTACATGTGTATTCGATTACGCCTTCGCTGTCACAGCCGGATGCTGTAACTGTTCTGCCTTCATCCCATGCGTGTCCTAATGCATCTACATAATCGGACACATAACTCGCATTACACATTTCGCAGATGTTGTTTGTATATCCTTCTTCTTCACAATCAGGATGTCTTACAAGCTGTCTGTATCTGTGTTCTACCATAGGCTTGATGTTGTTGATGTAGTTATCACCGCAAAGTGTACATGTATATTCATCATAACCTACAGACTTACAAGTTGCATCGTGGGTGTGCTTATCATAATCGTGTCCAGCAAGCGGAGTTGATTCCTCATAGAAATCACCGCAGGATTTACACATATGAAGCTTTACACCGTTCTGCTTACAGGTTGCTTCTCTGATTAATACATCGCTGTAGTTATGACCAAGAGCCTGAACATAGTTTGTCTTAATGAGGTCACCGCATCCGTTACACTGGAATCTGTCATATCCTAATGTATCGCATGAAGGCAATACTGTTTCAAGATAGTGATAATCATGCTCATGAGCCTGTGGAGGAACTACAATGATTGTACCGTTTGAATCGTTGTTCTCCTCTAAAAGCCATACATAACCTACACCATTCTCGGTCATTGTTTCTCCGCCATAGATATAGTCAATTTCATAATATACGGTATGGTAACCTGCAGTTGTGAAGTTTGGTGCAGATGTTCTGTTGCAATTACCTGCCTCAGTACCATATCTGATTCTTGTTGTTACATCATTTTCAGAAAGGTCTGATACCTCAACTGTATGTGCTTCGCCATCAACTTCACCGTAGTATGAAGTGATAACTGATTTTGCAACTACATATTCGCTTGTTTCATAACCGCAGTCTACACAGGTTTCTGCAACATAGAAACGGTTATTAGCAAGCTGCGCATCTACTGACTCAGTAAAGTCATGTGTTTCTCTTGAACGAACAGCCTGTGCATATGTGCCTTTACAGAATGCACAGT
>JAZPXS010000178.1:0-6675 GCA_045543775.1 Clostridia bacterium | reverse complement strand
GAGATAGGCAGCTATATATTCTATGGCTGTACATCCTTGAAAAAAGTAAAGCTTCCGGACAGTGTAACAACCATAGGAGCAAATGCATTCTGTAACTGTACAAATCTTGAAGAGATAAATTATCCAATGAGTCTTACATATACAGATGCAAATATATTCAAAGGCTGCACAGCACTTACAACAATCACGGTTCCCGAGGGAATAACCCAAATTCCCGAAAATGCATTCAGCGGTGCCGATAAACTTAAAAACGTTAATTTGCCGTCAACACTTGGCAAAATCGGAAGATTTGCCTTTTACGGATGTGTAAATATTACTGAGATAGCAATTCCCGATACAGTAACTGAAATTGGAGGCTATTCGTTTTACGGATGCAACGGATTAAGAAGGATTTCACTGCCTGACGGACTTGACAAAATAGGGGAATATACATTCTTTGATTGTATATGTCTTACGAATATATCAATCCCCGACAGTGTAACAACCATAGGAGCAAATGCATTCTGTAACTGTACAAATCTTGAAGAAATAAATTATCCAATGACCCTTACATATACAGATGCAAATATATTCAAAGGCTGCACAGCACTTACAACAATCACAGTTCCGGAGGGAATAACCCAAATTCCCGAAAATGCATTCAGCGGTGCTGATACCTTGAAGATAATGACAGTTCCGGAATCCGTTACATCCATAGGTAATTACGGATTTTACAGTTGCAGTAACCTTGAAAAGATATGGATTGGTGAAAACGTAGAGAGCATTGGTAATTATTCTTTCACAAATTGCCCCAAGCTTACAATTCATGGTGTGGAAGGAAGCTATGCACAGGAATATGCCAACAGTAAAAATATTCCTTTCTCCGCCGATTCCCTCACCGCAGGTACGGGTATGCTGAGCGGAAGTGTGCAGGATGCCGACGGAAACGCCGTAGAAAAGGTTTCTGTACTTCTTTTCAATAAAACAAAGAATGAAAAAACAGGTATGTACTATACCGACAGCAAAGGCGAATGGAGTTTCAACGAGGCAAAGGCAGGGGATGAATATGTGGTGCGTTACTATCATCCCTTGTACACATTTGAAAATGACACCTTTGAAATAATCTTTGAGGAATCGGGAGTAACCATTCCCGATGTTTCGGCAACAAAAGTATATGATGACTTTGCCGAAACAGATGTCTCTGAGTTTACCTACAATGTGGTGAACGGACTTCAGGCGGAAATCACATCCTACACAGGAAGTGACGAAACTATTGTAATTCCCGCACAAATAGACGGATATACAGTGGTTAAAATAGGATCTGATGTATTTAATTCCAACACAAATCTCAAAACGGTGGTATTTCCCGAAAGCCTTGAAGAGGTTGGGGGATATGCATTCTATAGGTGCTATAATCTTGAAAATGTTATATTTAACAGCACTCTTGAATGCATAGGCAGTCATGCCTTTGCAGAATGTGTATCTCTGGAGGAAATCCGTTTCCCCAACGGTCTTAAAAAAATCGATTCTTATGCTTTTGGCAATACTAAGATTACGGAAGTTGAACTTTCCGACGGAGTAGAAGAAATCTATTCCCACGCATTTGAAAACTGCATTAACCTCACATCCTTTAAGTATCCCTTAGGTTGGGAAAATGCTGATTCGCAAATATTTTTTGGCAGCAATAAGTTAACAAGCATAACCGTTCCCGAGGGAGTCGTAAGTATTCCACACGATGCATTCAGCGGTATGACACAGCTTAAGGAAATCAAAATGCCCTCCACCCTTACGGAAATCGGAAGATATGTATTCTACGATTGCAAGGGACTTACAGAGGTAACGATTCCCGCTGCAGTAACCAAAATAGATGGTGGTGCATTCCAGAATTGTATAGCTCTTGCGGACATACATCTTCCGGAGGGACTGACAGAGATAGGCAGCTATATATTCTATGGCTGTACATCCTTGAAAAAAGTAAAGCTTCCGGACAGTGTAACAACCATAGGAGCAAATGCATTCTGTAACTGTACAAATCTTGAAGAGATAAACTATCCAATGAGTCTTACATATACAGATGCAAATATATTCAAAGGCTGCACAGCACTTACAACAATCACGGTTCCCGAGGGAATAACCCAAATTCCTGAAAATGCATTCAGCGGTGCCGATAAACTTAAAAACGTTAATTTGCCGTCAACACTTGTCAAAATCGGAGGATTTGCGTTCTATGAATGTGTGAATATTACAAATATAGTAATTCCGGACAGAGTAAGCAAAATTGACAGTCATGCATTCTACCGTTGTACGGGACTTACAAACATACAGATGCCCGAGTGCCTTGCAGAAATCGGAGCATACACATTTTTTGAATGCGAGGCACTTACAAGGGTTCAGCTTCCTGACTCTGTAACAATAATAGGCCATTCAGCTTTCAAAAATTGTGATAATATCGAAAACATAAACTACCCTGTGAACTGGTTGTGGGCAGACAGTGAAATTTTTGCCGGGTGTTCCAAACTCACAAGTATGGAGATTCCGGAGGGAGTAGATGCAATTCCCAATAATGCATTTTTCAATGTGGATTCCATAAGAACTGTTACCTTGCCCAATACCCTGACAACTATAGGTGATTATGCATTTTACAACTGCGACAATTTGAGGGTTATTTCTCTCCCGGGAAATGTTAAAACCATAGGAAACTACGCATTCTTTGAGTGCGGAAATCTCGGTAATGTAGCTATGTCAAATTCAGTAACCCGTATTGGTAACTATGCTTTTTACAAATGCTCGGCTATTGAAAAACTTACACTTTCCAATAACCTAAGAACCATAGGGGAAAGGGCGTTTGCTAATTGTAATCTTATTGCGAATGTAACATTACCCCCAAGACTTACTTCGATTGGTGCAGAAGCATTCTATAACACTGCAATTGCAGAAATAGATGTACCTTCCGGTGTATCTGCAATAGAGTACCGCACATTCGCTATGTGCCCTTCGCTTAAGAAGATTACTATGAGAAGAACAGTAACATACATTGAAGAGGGTGCATTTGAAAACTCTCCGTCTGTGGTGATTTATTGCTACAATGGTTCAGCAGCTCACTTGTATGCCATAGCTCACGGCATACAGTTTATCCTTTTGCCGGAGCCTGCACCAAACGGTTCTGAAATAGACAACAAATATATTGCCTTTAAGGGAACAGATGCTGCAGGCAATCCCTTTAACACAAAGCTCTATGTTTATGAGTATTCCACTCTTAAAAAGATAGAGGAAGCAGAACTTTCCTGTATTGGCGGTAAGCTTATGATGACACTTGACGGCTATAATAGTGTCAATATTTCAAATTGTACGCTGAAATTCGGCAAGAAAACCAAGGTAGCATTAATACCGGAATCCAAAGATACCTTTATTTCAGCGGTTCACTGCAAAGGCAAGGATGCTCTGGTAAATAATATAAATGTAAACAGTGAGGAAAAAACTCTCGATATTTATGTGTACAGTACCTTGGGAGCAGAGCAGATAAAAGAATATCAGCTTATGCAGGATTCAAGTATCATAGACAGAAACACATCCGGCAGGTTTATACTTAATCCTCCCAAAATGACACTTGATAAGCCTTTTTCTGTTCGTGTTGTAAAAAAGGACGGCACAGCTTGTAAGACCGTTAAAACCAACATCAAGATTACAGACAATATTGTAACCTTTGAAGAGGATATCACGATTGCAGACGAAATCAAATTCGGTATACCAAGTGATATTCCTTTGATTGGCGGAGGAGAGGTTTCTTTGGACTTCTCACTTCTTCCCATCGTATTTGAAAAAACAGGGGATACTTTCAGGATAGGTCTTGGATGTAAGCAGGATTTGCTTACGAATGAAAGTTCCTGGCTTAACTTCAAAAAATTTGTAGAAAAGCAGGACAGAAACCTTAAGAAGGGGCTCAATGCACTTCTGGCATCAAAGTTCGGAACAGCAACGGGAGGTCTGGATAAGAGTCTGGATATGGAAGTGTACGGATTTGTCGAAGGAACTATTTCTGATTCGGGCGAATGGAAACAGTCCGGCGGTACCGTTGTAATAGGTATTACCGGAAAGGTAAGCCAGAAGTGGCAGATGTATTATGTAATACCGATTGTAATCAAGTTCAGCGGAGAGGCAGGAGTCAAGACTACCCTTGCAATAGGGTTCGACTTTGATGAGGCTGCTATGTATTTTAACGGTGACCTGGAAATAACTCTCCCTAAGCTTACCCTGTCGGGCGGTGTTGGTGTTGCATATGTTGCGGATATCTCGCTTTACGGTTCAGCAAGTAACATAATAAATCTAAGCACAAAAACAAATGCTGTTACAGGTACGCTTAAAGGCGAAATGGGACTAAGTCTCAGTGTGCTTTTTACTTCCTACAAAAAATCACTTCTCAAAGGAAGTTGGCAGTACTATCATTCCGGCGGAAGGACTATGTCAAACGGATTGTATGATTTTAGACTCCTTGCAGAAGAAATAAAAGATATTGATAATTACGCCATAGACCGTTCGTATGTGTATTCGCAGTCCGGATGGCTTGATGCTCCAAAATCAGAGGTTTCTCTTTTGTGGGATGAAAGCTCGGAAAACGTGGAGACTCTCCAGACAGATGTGTACTATTCGGCAGATCCCCGGATTGTAATTACCGATGATGGACTTAAGATGATGGTATGGACCGGGGATATCAAGTCACGAACAAGCGGAAACCACACAGCGATTGTGTATTCTGTGTACGATGAAGAAACAGATATGTGGATAGAACCTGCAATCATCGAGGATGACGGAAGTGCTGACTTCTGCCATGATGTTGTAACAGACGGAAAGGATATTTATGTTGTATGGATGGACAGCAAACGCAGTGATTTTACTATGGATAGCAGTTTGTCCGATATTGCTGCATCGTGCGGTATAACAGCAGCTAAGTATTCTGCAGAGGACGCATCCTTTGAAAGTGTGAGTCTTACAGATGAGGGCAGCGGATTTTCTCCTGCAATTGCCTTTGTCGGTGAAGAAGTGTATGTGAGCTGGCTCAATAACTCTCAGAACGATATTTTTGCAGCAGAGGGAGAAAACAGTGTTTACTACTGTACATTTACAGACGGTGTTTCCGGCGATGCTGTAAAATATGTTTCATTCCATAAGCCTGTTTCAGAAGTCACAATAGGAAATGCAGGCGGCAATGCTTCGCTTGCGTTTACAGTGGACGAGGATGCAAGCACAGAGACTACCGGAGATTCTGAACTGTATTTGGGCAGTATCGGCAGCGAAGCTGTAAAGATTACAGATAATTCCAACAGAGAACAAAATCCTCAGTTTGTTACGGTAAATGATGAAAATGTTCTTATGTGGTACGAAAACGGAAATCTCTGCTATACAGTAAGCGGAAGCACTGTAGAAACCATATGCGGTGAAGAATATGGTTTTTCACCTGATTTTATTGTTGTGGATTACGAAGGCGAAACGAATCTTCTTAGTATTTCTCACGGTGATAACGGTTCGGAAATCAATCGTTATACAATTGGTGAGAATGTATCGAAGCCTGTTGAAATATCTTCCGAGGGAGAATATATAGATAGCTTCAGTGCCGCAAGCAGTGATGGTATGCTCTATGTACCCTTTACAAAGACAAATGCCAATATCACATCAAAATCCGTTTATGAGTCTACCGACTTGTGCATGATGACTGTGGGATACACAACAGACATATGTATTGAGGATGTGTCTATCAATTATGCTGATGTTGCAGGCGGAGCAGTTGTACCTGCCGAAGTTGTAATCAAAAATGTCGGAATGACAGATGAAACTCAAGTAGAAATAATTGCAGAATGTGAATGGAATACAGTACTTTCAACAGTGGTTGATGTGGTTCTTCCTGCCGGAGAAACCGCAGTTGTAATTGTGGAGCTTCCCCTTGCAGAAGAAATAGAAGCCGGCAGTGAATATACATTTACTGTTAATCCTTTGTCGGGCTATGACAATAAGTACGAAAACAACAGCAAGACTCTCACCATAGGATATACCGATCTTCAGCTTACTGCAGAAGAGGTAAAATCCGAAGGAACTCAGGCTGTTCTTGTGACTGTTGACAACATATCCTGCATTGATACCGGAGCTACTCTCAGGGTGAGAGATCAGTCAGAAGACGGAGAACTTCTGGCATCCTACTACATAGGTAATATATCTGCACAGGGAAGCGAAACCGTAGAAATAAATCAGAGTGTTCTTCCCTCTATTACCGAAAGCGGAAAAACACTATACTTTGAGGTAATTCCGGTTGAAGAAGAGTTTTTCTTTGCAGACAATAATAACTTTGTATATCTTGGTTATGAAAATGATTCGGGTGCAAATGTAAATGTTTACGGATTGTCGCAAACCGTAACCCTCAGTGGTGATAATTACAGCGGCAAAATTCTTGTAGCTACCTATGACAGCAGCGATAAGCTTATCGACGTAAGACAATATACCCCCGAGGAAACCGTTACATATGACGGCAGTACAGACTATGCATATGCAAGAGTAATGTGGTGGGGCGGTAAGTCGCTTATGAAACCCATAAGCAGTTGCGTTAGTATCCCAACTCGCCAAAAACAAGTAAAATAGCCATTTTCCTTCGTTGTCGGTCTTGAAATACGACAGTATTCCTGCGACCTGCCGCCTCGAAAAACAATCTAT
>JAZPXS010000177.1:0-8357 GCA_045543775.1 Clostridia bacterium | reverse complement strand
CTCCCATCCATAGAACGAGCCGTCCCCAAGACGGAGTACTGTGGGAGACTTGAGAACAGACAAATTTGCCGATATAGCCTCTGCCATTCCGCGGGGAAGCGTTGAATCAAGAAGTGCATCCCTGAATTTTTCTGTTCTCGTCATAAGCTCCGTCATATTTCTGATTGAATACAGAGCACTTTGCACAGAGTCCTCAAATACGGTGGCATAATAATTCTTCCAGCTTTTGTGAGTTCCGTTATCGTTTAACATCTCACTCCAGTAGTTGTAATTATTGGGACAGTTCCAGGAAAGGGCAAATCTTACCTTTTTTGTATGCTTTGCAGGAATGTCAATCTCTGCAACAAGTGTCCCTGTATCATATTCACCGGGAGTACTGTATTCTCTCGTGCTCCAGTGTGTATTTTCGGAAAGCTCTCTCCAGTATGTTATTACATCATCCTGCCATATTCCTCTGTACCAGTATGGCTGACAAAATGAAGCAGGACAGTCTGTAGCCAATGTAAGAGAACCGTAGGTCACATCGTCCTTTTTTGCTCCTGCATTTTCCACAGTAAGGAAGCGTATTCCATCCTTAAACTCTGTATAGTTCAGGGATTTCTCATAAGGATTGGAAAGAGAAAAAACCGTCTGATACTTTATATCCTCGCTTGATGTGTTTTCTATTTCCAGTTCAAAAAATGCCGCAGGTATGCTTGAGTTAAAGGCATCGTGGGGTATAAATGGGTTAAAGGCAGTAAGAGTCACCTTTGCAGGAAACCTGTCATCTGCAAAATCCACCTTGGCAATTGGAAATTCTCCGCAGAAAGTTACATCCTTAAAATGAGGAAAACCACACATATTGTAACGCTCGGGGCCATATCCGAAGCCTTTGAACTCACCTTGCATATATCTGCCGGAATACTCCTTGGTAATATCACCGCAAAGTATAAGCGGAGTTATTTTGTCCTTTTGGATGGCTCTCACTGCAAAATGAGTGTATCTGTTTATACTGCCCTTTGACGGACGGTTGAAAATCTCCCAGTCTATAAGCCTGCCGTCACCGCCCAGACCGATTGAACCGGTACCGATTCCGCCAAGAGGAAAAGATATCTCCTTTGTATTATCGCCTTTATATATCATAGTTTGGTCTCCCTGTCATCTGCATTTCCGATAATCTCTTTTGTGATTCTTATAAACTCCGACATTGCCTTGGTGCAGTATCTGGTTTTCTTGTGAGCAATATAGAGATTACGGCTGTGTTTTTCGTTTTTGACCTTATACAAAAATATATTGTCACTTACTTTCCCGTACTTCAAAAAGGTGTCCGTAACAAAGCACAAGCCTATGCCCGACTCAGCAAGTGCATAGGAGATATTGAGCTGATCTACTCTGTAAATCACCTTGGGTTCTATGTTATCTTCATCAAAGAAAAGCATAGCACGCTTATGCATATCGTTGCCTTTTTTCAGCAGGATAAAGTTCTCATCTGCAAAGCTACTAATAGAAACAGCTTCAATATCCTTGAGACTGATATTTCCGTCATGAATGTCCTGATGAGTTATCCTATATTTTTTTAGCTTTTGATTTATTTTCCTGTCCTTTGGTACGCAAAGCAAAATATCCTCACTGGCAAGAAAAAAGCTTTTATAGTCATCCGCATCCTCATCAAAGCTGTCTATGATTATATCTATCTCCTCATTATTCAGCATATTTCCGAGAATGTAGGAATTTGCTTCTGCAAGCTCAACCTCAATATCGGGATACATTCTGCTGAAGCGGTTAATAACCCTTGGCAGAACGTACGAGGAAAGATAGTTTGTGCCGCCTACCGCTATTTTTCCTGTTTTGAGGTTATTAATATCATTTATGCGGTTTATAAAATCCCTTTGGGCGGCTATAATCTGCTCGGCAGCTAATATGTATTCCTTCCCTGCCTCGGTAAGTTTTACTGTATTGCCCGATCTTTCAAAAAGATCAGCACCAATCTTTTTTTCGATATTCTTTATTGCAACGCTGAGGGATGGCTGTGATATGAAAAGCTTCTCGGCGGCTCTTGTAAAATTGCCCTCTTTATACACCTGATAAACATAATTATATTTACTGAACACGGCAGTACCTCCATAGTTTTTTTCTATGGTTTTTATAGAACAAAAGTATTTGACTATAGTATATCATAATTATATAATTATATCAACAATTTTCGCAGAGGTTTTTATATGTACAAAAAATTTTTCACCATCCTTGCCGTTATACTTCTTTCCTCACTTTCGGCAGTGAATTATGCAATTTTTATATTTCCCAACAGCTTTGCACCATCGGGAGTTGACGGAATTTGCACTATGGTACAGGATATTTCGGGCATAAATATCGGTTACCTTTCTTTAATTCTCAATATTCCGCTTGTTATACTGGCTTTTTTATTTTTGAACCGTGATTTTGCCGTAAAAAGTACAATATACATAATTTCCTTTTCTTTAGTATCCATACTGCTCAGCCACGCAGACCTTTCCTCTTTCCGCTATGTGACAGGCACAGGAAGCAGTATAGTTCTGGCTCCTGTTGTTGCAGGTGTCGTAAGAGGTATAATCTACCATATTTCTCTAAAGGCTAACGCTTCCAGCGGTGGCGTGGATATAATTGCGGCACTGGTTAAACACAAAAAACCTTTTTTGGACCTTATGAATATAATTTTTGTATTTAATATGTTAGTCGCAATGTGCTCCTACTTCGTTTACGGTATGCGTATTGAGCCTGTTATCTGCAGTATTCTCTATTCCTTTGTAACAACAAGTGTAAGTAACAGTATCCGCACATCCTCGAACGAAAACATTAAATATGAAATAATTACCCAAAATCCCGAAGAATTCTGCCAGAAGCTTTCGGACAGATTCCACCAGTCGGCTACAATAATTGATGCTCACGGAGCTTATTCCGGAATGAATACAAAAATGGTAGTCTGCGTTGCCGGCAAAAAAAATGCACCTTACATTGAGGAGCTTATTTTGGAACATCCCGATTGTGTTGTATTTAAAAGTACGGTTGGCAATTCCCTTTCGGGAGTTACTTATAAATAGATATTTTTACTCATTATAGCATACCGGATAGACTTGTCAACCGATGGCAGGCAAATTCAAAAAAATCCGCATACAAATACACCCCAAAAAGCCGTTATCCGCTTTTTGGGGTGTTTGATATTTATCTCGATTTTCTTACAGCCATAATCCTCTGCATTTCGTTATACACAATCATATAGCCTTCAATATTGGTCATACACTGTCTGAACGCAAAGAGCAGACGCGGCTGCGCTAAATAAGTTTTATCAATTTCTCTAAAAGTATCGGTAATTCCTCAAACACAACATCTGCAATTATATTCCAATTAGTGCCGTCGTAATCGTGAACTAACCTATGTCTGAGACCTGATATCATAGACCATGGTATATTGTCATGTAGAGCTTTATACTCATCGGACAAGGCATACACTTGCTCGCCAATATTATACAAAGGCGTTGTAACCATCCATTGCAGTGCATAATCATTAAGCAATTTGTCTTTTGAAATACTGTTTTTATTAATATGACTTAAAAGTTTTTCGGCATATTCGCATATTTTTTGAATACGCTGTTTGTCGGAATATTTCATGCCACATTTAACCTCTCATTCATTATAGTAGAATAAAAAGTACTGTCGGTATTTATCTCGCTGATTTCAAAAACATCAACCTGTCTTTTAAATGCAATTCTTAAATCCTCAGCAAGAGAAAAAATATTAGTTAATTTGAATTCATCTCCGCCAAAAACCAGAAAATCCAAATCACTGTTTTCATTTGCTTCTCCACGGGCATACGATCCAAACAAGTATATTGATTGAACATTGTATTTTTTTGCAATAGGCTTTACAATATCCTTTATTTTGTCTATGGTATAAATAGTATCCGGCATATATACTTGCTCCCTTCACACCAAGCTTTTTATTATTATAGCAAATTATAATCAAAAAATCAACATTTTTAAAATCGGACTAACCGTAAGCTACACAAAAACTTGATGTATTGGGGAACATTTAACAACTTATCTCGATTTTCTTATAGCCATAATCCTCTGCATTTCGTTATACACAATCATATAGCCCTCATCAACACCCATACCGGGTTTGGCCAGAATCTGATCTGGTTTCGTTGCCATGGCACAGTGAACGCAGACCTGTGCACTTCTGTCGGTTTCGTTGCAGGTACCGCCCTGATATGCTCCTATTCCCTTTTCCTTGCAGTAGAGAACGGCTTCGATGGTGTTGTTGATACCGCCAAGGTCAGGAGTCTTTATCTGTACCATATGCCCTGCCTTGTTGTCTGCAAAGAGTTTGATATCCTCAAGGGTATTGCACCACTCGTCAGCAACAAGTTCAACATCACAATCTCTTGAATCAAGCTCTTTTGTAAGTCCTGCAAGAGCTTCCAACTGAGTCTCTCTGTCACAGTCGCAATCCATGGGGCCCTCTATACGGAGTTTGAAAGGCTTTGCGGTTTTGCCAAGGTCTTCTATATAATCTGCCATAGCCTTGTAGTTGTTGTTACCGAACACGGCACCTATTGTACCGTAAACGTCTATATGCATAACCGGACTGTAGCTTTCGTCACTGCGGTTTTCCAGTATTCTGTCACGGAGCCACGCAACATACTCTTTAAGCTTTTCGCCATTTCTGCCAAGCTTTGTATCAACATTATTGATAAGTGCATGAGGAAGAACCTGTGCCCCTTTAATTATCATCTTGTCCGCATTGTCATAGCGGTCATCTCCGGACTGGGTAAATACGGGGATTGGGGTTTCGGACACGGTGCAACCGTATTCGTCAGCTACTACCTCGCACATCATTCTTCCCGTAGCCTTGGCTACGGCATCGAGTATCGCCTGAGAAACACCGTAGCGAATGGCAGTGTGAAGTCTTTTTCCGTCAACTGTAATTTCTTCCATCATAGCACACAGCTCACGAAAACTGTCTGCTTCTTTGCCTACAAGAGCAGGTGTGATGTACTTATCTATTACGGGAATGAAATCCTCAGCAAGAAAGAGGGGATCTCTTCCGCCTGCACCGGAGTATTGTACAGCGGCACAGTCACCGTAAGCTATCTGACCGTCCTCAAGAATTATCATAACAGAAATGGATTCACCTGCCTGACGGACAGATCTGAATCCCTCTGTCACAGTGTTACCTCTGTAAAAAACTCCGTCGTGCTCTGCACCGGACTTAATTGCACGCTGATCGTCAAAATAGAAGCCTGTTCTTCCGGCGGAACATACTATATTTTTTATTTTCATTTATTTTCTCTCCTGTTTTTGTAAAATTATCTCGGTCTTCCCACAAGTCTGCCCTTACCTATTGCATAAACATCATCTATAACCATCTGGAAGGATGCCTTGCGGTTTTCTGCCTTGGCACGCTCCTCTATCTTGTCCTTGTGGAAATCAAGAAGGCTCTGTGAGAAAGGCAGATTTCCGGGGTTGAGTATTCTTACTGCACCGTTGTTGTCACGGCAGGGAAGCATCTTTCCCGCATTGTAACGACAGGGTGCAAAGGGTACATCCAGAACACCTGCTTCCACACCACGGCACACACCGGCTGCTATATCGCCGTTACCAAGCTCAAAGCACTTGTCAACAATGGCACGGGTTTCCTGTCTTATTATCTCCTTTTCTTCCTCAAGGTGACTGTCGCAGAATTCCTGATCGGATAGCATATTTACAACCTGCTTGGTACACCTCAGGCCCTGAGCATTAGCCTCCATGGTAGGTATGCCCACAGCTTCGTGGGGTGTCTTTACTATAACCTTGGTTGCCTTGGAAAGTGCCGCAATAAGGCTGCCTGATGATATTACACCAAATGCCTTTGCTTCATCTGCAGGGAAACCGCCCATCCACTGATGGAGAACAGTAGTTACCGCAACATCCTTGTAGCCGTATTTAGCAAGGTATTCATCCGTAAGCTCTTCCAGAGTTCTTATTGCCGCTATATCCTGCACAAGGTTTCCGCACTGACCGTAGCCGACGGTTATGTTCTTAACTCCCTGTTCTGCCGCAAGAAGTGCTTCGATTATTGCCGCCGCATGGGAAATACAGGGGGGAACAAGAGTTCCTGTGAGGGGGCCGTAAGGCTCACGGTTTATGGAAACACCCATTTCCTCGTAAATTCCCGTAAGTCTGTCTACATACTGCCAGTCCCGTATGGTACGCTCCATTGGAATATTTTTGCAGTAGGGAAGATTGTAGGATATACCGCCTCCCTCATAGCTTGTAAAGCCTCCGGCATAGGTGATTTCGGTAAGAAGCCTTGCGTCGGGAGTACCGTGACGAACCTGCATGGGTACATTTACACTCTCTGTTACCCTGCGGCATTTTGCCACGCCATGATTTACTGCGGGAAAACCGTTGAGCATTGCTCGGTCAAGACGCAGTGACTCCTGAATGCCGTTTTCCGCTTCCTCATAGCGATTCTGTCTTGTATAGCTGTCTATTGTCGAGGGGAGAAGGTCGGCTTCGCCCTGCTCCTCAAGATACTGCATAAGCTTGATGTGCTCGTCCACCACAGGAACACCTGCACGGGGCTGAACAAGAGTTTTCTTGTTTTTCTTGGCATCAATGAGCTTTTTGGAGAAGTTTCTGCTTTCGGGCATAGCCTTGTGATATGCCACAGCCTCCTCAAGATTTACATCTCTGCCTGTGGGCCACTGAGAGAGGACTTCCTCTCTTATGGTATAAAATTCTTCATCGGAGATACGCTTATTCTGAATATCCATGGTATTCAAGCTCCTTTTTCATTATTTTGAGTGCCGTTTCGGGATAGTAGGTACCTACAAGTCCCATAGCGGCAAGTATATATCTTCTGTCTATCAGTACATCTGCTCCCTTTGGTCTGAGGGAGGCAGGGTCCTTTGCATTGTAATTGGCAAAGGAGGCTATCTTATGTGTGTTTTCCGTGTGTATAAGGCTTCCGCCCGTAACAAGGATGTGCTTTACACCCGTAAGGTTCTTGCCCTCCTGAACAAAGGTAAGTCCCATCATTGTATAGGTTTCCGTCATTGTTCCGGCATGGCGGCGTACTGCCTCTTCCACTGCACAGGATGCCAGTGCAAAATCCATTTTTTCCATTTCTTCATTTCCGTTTGGAACACAATCTGTATTTTGGGAAAGATACTCTGTAAGCTCCTCTACCCTTTCCTCTGTAAGACCTGAAAGCTCCGAAAGCTTTTTTGTTCCGACAGCTTCCGCAATACCGTGTATGCTGTAACGCATACCGATATCTCCCTCCACAGTACGCTTGGAATATGGCTCGGGGATGCCCTTGTACACAGTGTTCATGCCCGAGGGCATACCATCTGCAATGGAATATACATCGGTGGTTGCACCGCCAACATCCACTGCAACAAGCTCTCCGATGCCTTTTTCTTCTCCGTATCCCTTGGATAGAAGCTCAACAGCCTTCAGAACTGCCGAGGGAGTGGGCATCATTATGTCCGAGAGGATTTCCGACGCTTTGGAAAGTCCCTTGGCGTGAATTATGCGATTTAAAAAAATCTCCCGTATCTTCTGTTGTGCAGGCTCGGTATTGAGTACTCCGAACTTTGGCATAACGTTGGGGCAGATATGAACCTCCCACCCCTCCAGTATGCGGGCACATTCGCCCGATGCCGTGCGGTTTCCTGCAATCACTATGGGGAAGTCGGGTTTTAAAGCGGCTATTTTTCGTGCGTTATTTATTATGCAATCCGTATTTCCGCCGTCTGTTCCTCCCACCAGCAGAAAAATGTCAGGTTTGAGATTTCTTATTTCTTCCAAATCCTCATCCGTAAGCTCAAAGGAGTATATCCCTACCACCTTGGCACCTGCACCGAGGCTTGCCTGCTTTGCCGCCTCACCCGTAAGCTCGGGAACAAGACCGGACGTTACCATCCTCAGTCCCCCTGCCGCAGACGAACAGGCATAACACTCATCGTACTCTTTTTTGCCCGTTTGCTTTTCCAGAATTTCCATTGCACGGCTAAGACCGTCATTAATATCTGTTTCCACCGTGGTGTAGGCATTTGCCGTTCCTATGATACACTCATTTTCCAGATCCACTGCTGTAAGCTTGGTATATGTGCTGCCAAAATCTATCAGCAAAACATTTTTCATTATTTATCACCATCCAAAAGCTCGTGAAGAGCTTCTATGGCTGTTTCCGGTGTTGTGCCGGGAGGAAAGGCTCTGTCAAAGCCCATAGCCTTGAAACGCTTTTCCACATCCTCAAACTTCTGCTTTCCTATGACTATATTGCCACCTACAAGAAGGGGAATATCCTTAAGTCCTGCTTCGTTGCATTTTTCTCTCATACCGCGGCAATCCA
>JAZPXS010000176.1:0-10323 GCA_045543775.1 Clostridia bacterium | reverse complement strand
ACCATCCATGCATATTTACCTTCGTGTATATTCATAGTTATCTCTCCTGTGTATGATTAGTATGAATAATCATACTATATTTTTATGAAAATGTCAATGCCATTAAATTAAAACAAACAAAAAAGAATCGAGTTTAGAAATAAACTTGGTTCTTTTTTGTTTTGTAATATTTAAAATAATTTTTAAAAAAGACTTGACAAATCGCACCTTTTTGAAATTTATATTCTAGCGACTCCGGTTTCTCTGGCAACCTTTATAACTGCCTCTGCAACCGCCGACGCAACTCTTTTATCAAGCGGTGAAACAATGATGTTCTCCTCAGTTATCTCGTCATCGGGAATAAGTGAAGCCAAAGCATAGGATGTGGCAACCTTCATTTCTTCATTAATACACTTTGCCCTGCAGTCTAGAGCACCGCGGAAAATTCCGGGGAATGCAAGAACATTGTTAATCTGATTGGGGAAATCAGATCTGCCTGTTCCCACAACTCTTGCACCTGCTTCCTTGGCAACATCAGGCATAATCTCGGGAGTGGGGTTTGCCATGGGGAACAGGATTGCATCCTCTGCCATGGACTTAACCATTTCCGGTGTAACGAGATTGGGAGCAGAAACACCAATAAACACATCGGTACCGCAAAGTGCATCTGCAAGGGTGCCCTTTTTATTTTCAAGATTTGTAACCTCGGCTATTTCCTCCTGTGCAGGATTATTGTCGGGGCTTCCCTTGTATATAATACCGAATCTGTCACAGTATGTAAGATTCTTTACACCCATATTCATAAGGTGCTTTCCTATTGCAATACCGGCACTGCCTGCACCGTTTATAACAACCTTTACATCACCTATTTTTTTACCCACAAGCTTTAATGCGTTAATAAGAGCTGCGGCAACAACAATCGCAGTTCCGTGCTGGTCATCGTGGAATATGGGAATGTCGCAGATTTCCTTGAGCTTTGCTTCTATTTCAAAGCAACGTGGCGCGGCGATATCCTCAAGGTTTACACCGCCGAAGCTTCCGGAAAGAAGATATATTGTACGAACAATTTCGTCAACATCCTTTGATTTTATACAAAGAGGAAAAGCGTCTACATCTGCAAATTCTTTAAACAGACTGCATTTTCCCTCCATAACGGGCATACCGGCTTCCGGTCCAATGTCTCCAAGTCCCAGAACAGCGGTTCCGTCTGTAACTACCGCAACAAGATTTGAGCGGCGTGTAAGCTCATAGGACTTATCAACATCCTTATTGATAACAAGACAAGGTTCGGCAACACCGGGTGTGTATGCCAACGACAAATCCTCTTTTGAGTCAATTTTCGCACGGGAAACAACTTCTATCTTTCCCTTCCATTCATAATGCTTTTTTAATGATTCCTGTCTGATATCCATTTTTAATCCTCCCAGGGAAATTTATATTGTGTAAGTCCAAGCTCGTCTCTTACTGCAATTATTTCTTTCTGTACTGATTCGTTAATGGGCACACCGTCTTTTCTTGCAAGGCGGATTTCATATTCCTTTTCCCCTGCAGTATATATTCGCTCTGCATCGGGTGCCTTTTTGGAAGCACGCATACTGCGGCAGATATCCCCTGCCTTTTTGCGGGCAATGTCCTCTCCCATAAAGTGATCGGTGTCTATTGCGATAAACCAATGTCCTAACTGATAGGGACGGATGTTACCGTTTTCGTCCTTTCCGTCAAGGTCTTTTCCATATGCTCCGTCCTGAAGAATGGAGGAGAAAAATTCAACTGCAAGTGCAAAACCGTATCCCTTGTAGCCGCCCAGTGCTTCACCTATTCCGCCAAGAGTTGTGAGTGCTGCAGTGCCTGTACGGATTTTCTTAAGTGCAACTCCTGCATCACCCTCAATCGCCTCACCGTCTGTTCCGATGATTGTGCCGGGGTGAACATCCTCACCTATTCTTTCATAATATTCAACCTTGCCGTTCTGAGTGATTGATGTGGCACAGTCAAAATTAAAGTCAAACTCTTCGTCGGTGGGAACACCAATTGTGAAAGGATTTGTTCCAAACATACCCTCTACACCGTGAGTAGGTGCAACAGAGGGGCGGGCATTTGTACCTGTCATACCGATGCAGCCTGCTTTGGTTGCCATAGAGGAATAGTAGCCTGCAATACCGTAGTGGCAGGAATTTCTTACAACTACCATACCCATACCGTATTCCTTTGCCTTTTCTATTGCCATAGTCATAGCCTTATGGCCTATTACCTGTCCCATACCGTGATGTCCGTCTACAACGGCGGTTGTGGGGGTTTCCTTTATAATTTCAAAATTTGTTACTGCTTGCTGAATACCCGCCTTGATACGGTCAAGATAAACAGGTTTGAATCTGTTTACTCCGTGGGATTCAATACCTCTTTTGTCCGATTCAAGAAGAACATCGGCACAAATTTCCGCATCCTCTCTGGGTATTCCGTAACCTACAAAGGAATCAATTACAAAATTGGTAATAGTATTCCAGTCAACTATGTTTGTTTTTGCCATTTCAATCTCCTCCGATTTTATTTCATACAGAAAAAGAGTGCACCTATCCCTATTAAATAAGTGCACTCCAGTACTCCACGCAAATTCATTTTATTACAATTTTTGCCGTTTGTCAATAGGTAATTTATTCTTTGTTTGATAGAAAAGGAAAGATTTGCCCTGCAATTCTGCAGAAAATGATCCGATATATAAGGACATGATTGATGAGATAGTAGAGCTGATGGCAGAGATTCTAAGTTCCCAAAGAGCATAGATAACTATAGCAAGTAGTACGCATAGTATGGAAGATGTCTTAAAACGGTTTATGGATATTAACAGTGAACATATCAAATACATCATAGAGTGTGTGAGTAATAATACAACCAAAATCGCTAACACCAAGCAATATATGCTAGCAACCGTTTTCAATGTTCCCATCACCATAGATAGCTATTACACGGCAAGAGCAAATCATGATTTGTACGGATAAAGTACAGAAAATTTTAAAAAGCCTTGATATCATTCGCAAAATCGAATATAATATATTTATACATTAAACAAGGCGGTTTATCAGATGAAGTACTTATCCACAACACAGATAGCAGAAAAATGGGGCATTTCTGCAAGGAGAGTTGAAATTCTTTGCAAAGAAGAGCGAATTGAGGGTGCTCAACGAGCGGGCAAAACATGGATCATTCCGGAAAATGCAGAGAAGCCCAAGGATGCCCGGATAAAGAGCGGAAAGTATATAAAAACGCAGAAAATGGAGGAGAAATAATGAACTATTCCATTGATGAATTTATAAACAGAAAAGAAGACCAGACTTTTGACAGAAAAAGCGCCCGTAAGGACCCAAAAGCGTTGTCCAATCATCTTGTTGCCTTTGCAAATGCAGACGGCGGTGTTTTAGTTATAGGTATTGAGGATGATTTAACAATCACGGGAATTAACGATTTTGAGAGCAACATCAACGAAATTTTGCGTGTTCCGTATGATTACTGCAAACCGTCTGTGCTAATACAAACAGAAATAATAGATTGCATTGATTGCAAAGGAAATCCAAACCACTTACTTGTAATTACAATTCCTCAAAGTTCAGAATTGCATGCAAATCAACAAGATGAGGTTTACTACAGAATGGGTGACAAATCCAAAAAGGTCAACTTTGAAGAAAGATTGCAGCTTATGTATGCCAAAGGAATGCGATATTTCGAAGACGAACCCGTTTCAGACAGCTCCATAGACGATATTGATATAGATTTTGTAGCGGAGTATTGTAAAAAGATTGGTTACAAAAAATCTGCAAAAGAGTACATTACGCAGAACAAAAGCTTTTTGTGTGCCAAAAACGGAAGAAATGAAATGAGCGGTGCAGCAATTTTATTATTCGGCAAGGATCCTCAACAGTTTTTCAAAAGAGCAAGAGTCCGCTTTATCCGTTACGACGGAACCGAAGCCAAAGTCGGAACCGAAATGAATGTAATCAAGGATAAAATGTTTACCGGCAAAATTTTGGATATTGTGCAGGAAACATTGGAATTTGTGCGCAGTCAGATTAAAGAGCGTACAAGCCTTGCCGATGACGGCAAATTTAAAACAGTTCCCGAATACCCGGAATTTGCATGGAAAGAAATTATTATTAATGCCATCGCACACCGAGATTACAGCATCAAAGGTACTGATATCCAGATTAAGATGTTCAATGACCGCATAGTTGTAGAAAGCCCCGGTACACTTCCCGGCATTGTAAGAATAAACAATATGAGGCAGGTGCATTTTTCCCGAAATCCCAAAATAGCCGAGTTTTTGCACGAATACGAATATGTTCAGGAATTTGGCGAAGGCGTAGACCGAATGTATGAAGAAATGCAAAAAGCAGGACTTCCTGCACCCGAATATACAAGCGTTTCCTTTATGCTTAATGCAACAATAAGAAATAGCCAAACCACCAATGACCTTGTAAATGACCTTGTAAATGACCCTGTAAATAATTTAACAGTCAGAGAAGCAAATATATATAAAATGATAGCATCAAACCCCGATTTATCCATACCTGAAATAGCTAACATTCTTTCCGTTTCAGAATCTACAGTAAAGAGAAGCATACGCTCATTAAAGCAAAAACATTATATTGAGCGAAGTGGTTCGGATAAAAACGGAAAATGGATTGTTTTGAAATGATTTTTTGGACATACAAACCCAAATGAGACATATAAAATCCACACACGTGAATTGTTGTTTCTACATTCACAAATACGAGCATATGTTTTAAATAAAGATTCTAATCATGTACTCAAAATTGAATATAGATTTATCAAAAATCTTCTGCAAAAAGAGAAAGAGGACATCGCTTGATTTCTCAAACAATATCCTCGTTACCAATAAATACACTTAGTCACCACAACAAGTGTATTTAAGTTATGGCGGAGAAGGAGAGATTTGCCGCAAGCGGCCAGTTGAAACCTGCAATTCATACTTCGTGTGCTAAAGCACACTCGTATTCATTGGGTTTCTGCCAGTTCTGCGGACTGCCTCCCTCTGCCACCGGCAGCGGCAGTCCTCGAACCCCTCTTGCCGGTCCCCGGCGCTCGAGTTCAAATTTCTCTTTTCGGAGCACAAAAAAACAAGCATCAAAAGATGCTTGCTTTTTTATGGCGGAGAAGGAGAGATTTGAACTCTCGCGCCGGTTGCCCGACCTACACCCTTAGCAGGGGCGCCTCTTCGGCCTCTTGAGTACTTCTCCGTATGTAGTACTGCCCGCCGAATTGGGCAGTATACGCTCAATCAGTTATTAAATTAAAAGGTGGCGGAGAGGCAGAGATTCGAACTCTGGGTGCTTTCGCATCACTAGTTTTCAAGACTAGCTCCTTAAACCACTCGGACACCTCTCCGTGTGACTTAAATAGTTTAACACACTTACACCTGATTGTCAACAGTTTTAAGGTATTTTGTGAAAAGTTTTTTGAAATCAAAATCACCAACTCCATCTTCCTTTAGACAGAGTTGGTGATTTTTAAAGGCATTTTTTTATTTGAGTTCATCGCAGGTAACAAATCTGTAGCCTGCATCGTGAAGAATCTTACTCATAAGATAAACCTTTTCGGGAGTATCGGGCTGATATGCAAGATAATCGGGATAATAGTACTGTTCGTGTGTAGCTACACCGATATATTCAAGGTCCTGTGCAATAAGCTCGTTAAGTCTTGCTTCGATTTCCTCAAGTGTATAGAGATTGAGGCAGGGGCCGCCGCCAAGCTGTCTGTAACCTAAGTTAAGCTCCTTGTCCTTAATGGAGTAGTTTCTCCATCTGCAAGGTTCAAACTCCTCTGTGGAAACGTGATTGTAACCGCAGATGGAAGCTCTTATTCTTGCGTCGTTTGTCTGTCTTGTAAAGAGCATTGTTTCGGGCTGTCTGTTCTGCTTGAGTCTTGCTGCATGACCGTAGGGAAGCTTGCTTTCGTCACCGTCGAATTCCCATTTGTCGCCAACGGAGGGGGATACAAGTCTTATGCCGCAATCAACCAGAGCCTTGCAGGCATCCTTGCTAAGGGGGAGCCAGTGTGTGCAGAGAACATCGGCATACATACCGGGGCCTGCAAATCTCTCTACTTCTCTCTCAATTGTCTTGAAGTTGTCATACACATCCTGATATGTAGCATTTACATAGGGATAATCAGGGAATTCCTGCTTTGCGTGGAAAGCAAGTCTGAGCCAATCCTTGTTAGCCTGAAATTCGTCCTTGTAGGTATCGGGCATTTCGGAAAGAGTGAACTCGTCGTTACCGTAGAAAAAGTCTGTTCTGTAGAACAGGTTGAGCTGAACGGTAAGACCGTTGTCATCGTGTGCTCTCTTTAACATCTTCATATACTCGTTGTCGAAGATTGACTTAGGCTTCTGTCTTGCGATGTCGCGGAACACCCAGATAACATCATCAATAAAAAAGTAACTTAATTTTTCCATTTCTTCATCTCCTATAATATGGCATCTTACAGCCTTATTTTTGCATTTCCGTCATCAGTATACTCTATTCTTTCCCCGTTGTCAACAAGAGAATCCATAAAATCAAGATAAGCTTGTTTGGTGGGGAAAAGAGGTTCAAATTCTTCGATAATCTGCTTTGCTCTGCGGGCTCCGTCACCAAGGAGAATAAGCAGCATACCCATCTGGAGCTTGGCACTGCCTACGCAGGCATCCACGGGATTTGTTATGTAGTAGTCACTTCCGTGGCTTGTGCCTGTCATACCTCCTGCATAGGGGTGCACAACGGGCATTACACAGCAAAGGTCGCCCATATCCGTGCTGCCTGAGCCCATATGCTCGGCATATGTAAACTGCTTGTCAGGGAGGGCAAGTTCTGCCGCTTCCTTTGCTACAAGCATCATATTTTTGTCATTTACAAGAGGTGCATAGCCGGGGAAGTCGTTAATCTCGATGTTGGCACCAAGAGAAAGTGCCGCACCGGTAAGTGCTCTGTTCACCTTTTTGTTGGCTTCCACTATTCCGTCAAAGGATGAGCCTCTCACGTAGCTTTCCAGTGTTGCACTGCCGGGGATGGCATTTACCATTGCACCGCCCTCGGTAACTATGGGATGAACTCTTATTATATCCTTTTCCTGAAAGGTTTCACGGATGGCATTAACTGCATTTAAGCCGTTTGTTGCCGCATAGAGGGCGTTGATGCCGTTCCATGGTGAGCCTCCTGCGTGGGAAGCCTTGCCCTTGTAGATAACCTTTTTTGCCATACATCCCACAGAGCCTCCGCGAACAGAAAAGGCTGAGCTGGTATGTACCATAAAGGCAAGGTCTACATCGTCAAAATATCCTCTGGCAAGGAACTCACCTTTACCGCCAAAATATCTTATTACGCCCTGCTCCTTTAATTTGCTTCTGTAATCAATCTCCAGAAGCTCCTCGGCAGGAACTGCACACAACTTAATTTTTCCGCTGAATTTATCAAGTACTCCCGGCTCTTTCAGTGTCGCCGCAAGACCAATAAGTGTAGCGCATTGTGCGTGGTGTCCGCACGAATGTGATGCTCCCGTCTCGGGATCACATTCCGGATGCTGAGGGCAGATGATGGAGTCAAGCTCACCCATAATAAGCACCGTAGGTCCCGGTCTGCCTGTATCTACCACTGTGTAGAAGCCCGGAATGTTTCCTGCCAGTGTAAGCTCATGGCCAAGATTTTCAAAAGCCTCCTGCATATATTTTGAGGTTTTGTATTCCTTAAAGCCTGTTTCCGGATTTGCCCAGAGATATCTCTCCGCATCCAGCATAAGCTTTTCGTGTTTTTCTACTGCTTTTTTCAGTAATTCCATTATAATCTCACCTTTGCATTACCGTCATCGGAATACTCTATTCTTTCCCCGGTGTCAACAAGAGAATCCATAAAATCAAGATATGCCTGTTTGCTTTCAAAAAGCGGTTTGTAGTTTTCCACAACTTTTTTGGCTCTCTTTGCACCGTCGCCAAGAAGGAGATACAGCATACCCATCTGAAGCTTTGCACTGCCTGTGCAGGCGTCCACAGGATTTGCCACAAAGTTGTCTGCACCGTGGCCTGTTCCCACTCTGCCTCCTGCATAGGGGTGAACAACGGGCATAACTGCACTGAGGTCTCCCATATCCGTACTGCCTGAGCCTATTCCCTCAAGGTATGTAAACTTCTTGTCAGGGATAGCCAGTGCCGCCGCCTCTATGGCAACATTTATAAGTTCTTTGTCATTTACAAGGGGAGCATATCCGGGGAAGTCATTTATACTTATTCCTGCCCCGAGAGAAAGTGCCGCACCTGTAAACGCACGGTTTACCTTTTTGTTGGCTTCCACCATACCCTCAAAGCTTGAACTGCGGACATAGCTCTCAAGTGTCGCTCTTCCGGGGATAGCATTTACCATTGCACCGCCCTCGGTAATGATTGGGTGCACTCTCACTATATCCTTCTCCTGAAAGGTTTCACGAATGGCATTAACTGCATTTAAGCCGTTTGTTGCCGCATAGAGGGCATTGATGCCGTTCCACGGTGAGCCTCCTGCATGGGAGGCCTTGCCTGTATATGTAATCTGCTTTGCCATACATCCCACAGAGCCGTCCTTTATGCAGAACTGAGTTGTGGAGTGTACCATCATAGCGAGGTCTACATCGTCAAAGTAACCACGGGATAAAAATTCTCCCTTACCGCCAAAGTACTTTATGATACCCTGTGCTTTAAGCTCGCTTCTGTAGTCTATCTCGAGAAGCTCCTCCGCAGGAACTGAGCAAAGCTTGATTTTTCCGCTGAAATTATCCAGTACTCCCGGCTCTTTAAGTGCCGCCGCAAGTCCGATAAGTGCCGAGCCCTGTGTGTGATGACCGCAAGCGTGAACAGCCCCAGTCTCGGGGTTGCACTCAGGATGCTGAGGGCAGATAACGGAGTCCAGTTCTCCAAGAATGAGAATAGTCGGTCCCTCTCTGCCGGTATCTATTGTAGTGTAAAAGCCGGGGATATCCCCTGCCATAGTAAGCTCATATCCAAGTTCTTCAAATATTTTTGCAATATACTTGGAGGATTCCACTTCCTTGTAGCCTGTTTCCGGGTGCTTCCAGAGATATCTCTCCGCATCCAGCATAAGCTTTTCGTGTTTTTCTACCGCTTCAAGAAGTTTCTTCATTATAATCTCACCTCTGCGTTACCATCATCGGTATATTTTATTCTGTCGCCGAAATCCATAAGGGCATCCATATATTCCATATATCCCTCTTTGCCCTTGAACATAGGCTCATATTCCGCAACTACCTTTTTTGCTCTCTCTGCGTTATCCTTAAGGAGAATCCAGAGCATAGCAAGCTGCATCTTTGCACTGTCTACGCAGGCAGCTACGGGGTCTGTTATATAGTAGTCACTGCCGTGGCTTGTTCCGGTCATTCCTGCCGCACTGGGATGTATTATGGGCATTACCGTGCAAAGGTCGCCTATATCGGAACTGCCTGAGCTTGTAACATCATAATGTATAAATTCTTTTTCGGGAAGTGCAAGAGCCATTGCTTCCTTTGTAACCTCAATAAGGTTTTTGTCATTTACAACAGGAGCATATCCGGGGAAGTCGGTAATATCCACATTGGCTCCCAAAGACAGTGCCGCACCGACCAGTGCTCTGTTTACCTTTTTGTTGGCATCTATAATTCCCTCAAAGGTCTTTCCTCTTACATAGCTTTCCAGTGTTGCACTTCCGGGGATGGCATTTACCATTGCACCGCCCTCGGTCATAATGGGATGTACACGGATGATGTCCTTTTCCTGAAAGGTTTCACGAATGGCATTTATTGCACTAAGGCCGTTTGATGCCGCATAGAGGGCGTTGATTCCATTCCAGGGTGAGCCTCCTGCGTGGGAAGCCTTGCCCTTGTAGGTAATCTTTTTTGCCATACAGCCTACCATACCGTTACGCACGGCAAAGCCTGCACCTGTATGCACCATAAAACCAAGGTCCACATCGTCAAAATATCCCCGGGACAAAAATTCGCCCTTGCCGCCGAAGTATTTTATGATGCCCTTTGCCTTAAGTTCGCTTCTGTATTCGATCTCCAGAAGCTCCTCTGCGGGAACTGCACAGAGCTTAACTCTGCCGCAAAGGTCATCCAGCACGCCGGGCTCTTTGAGTGCCGCCGCAATACCCACAAGTCCTGCACACTGAGCATTGTGACCGCAGGAATGAACTGCACCCGTCTTAGGATCACATTCGGGATGCTGAGGGCAGATTATGGAGTCAAGCTCACCCATAATAAGCACCGTAGGTCCCGGTCTGCCTGTATCTACCACTGTGTAGAAGCCCGGAATGTTTCCTGCCAGTGTAAGCTCAT
>JAZPXS010000175.1:0-2551 GCA_045543775.1 Clostridia bacterium | reverse complement strand
ACTTCGGTTTTTCCAAAGCTTTTCACTAAATTTTTAACTTCAAGTATTTTCATTTTTAAACTATCCTTTATAATAATCCAATTTCTTCTCTATATATCCGAATATGAGAGTTAGTATTCCGCAAAACGCCAGATAGAAAAGTCCGGAATAGAAAAGCGGCCACAAAATATGTTCACTGTTCATAAACCGCTTGGCATTCCAGGTTATTTCGTATATCATAATTGTATTTGCAAGTGATGTATCCTTTACAAGAGTAAGAAACTCGTTGCTCATAGGAGGCACAATTCTCTTTATTACCTGCTTTAACACAATATGGAAGAAAATCTGGTTTTTGCTCATACCCAGCACTTGTCCTGCCTCATATTGACCTTTTGGTATTGATTCTATACCGCCTCTGAATATCTCGGAAAAATAGCAGGAGTAATTGAGAATAAAGGCAAGCATAACCGCAACAAAGGTGGACATACCGTCTATGCCTATAAGACCGGGACCGAAGCCGAAAACAACAAGCTGGAGCATAAGAGGCGTACCGCGGATAATCCATATAAGTGTTTTTATAGGCCATTTAATCACTTTGAACTTGCTCATAGAACCAAAGGAGATTATAAGTCCCAATGGAAGTGCTGCAAGCAAGGTGAGGGAAAATATCTTAAAGGTAGTCCATAGTCCTTCCAAAAGACTTTGGGTAACTGTTATAAATAAATTCATTTTAAATATCCTTATCTCTTTTTCAGTAAAAAGGGGGGTGTAAAAACTAAGTTTTTACATCCCCTATTCATTATGAATTTCAATTAGAAAGCAAGGTTAAGACCATACTTCTCTGCAAGAGCGGGGAGTGTTCCGTCTGCATTGAGTTCATCAATTATAGCATTTACCTTTTCGGTAAGTTCAGATTCTTTTTTGAATCCTATGCCGTATTCTTCGCTTGTAAGCTCGATGGAATAACCAAGCTTGTCATAACTTGTGCCGTCTGCTGTCATGGACTTTGCCATAGTGATATCGATTACGCAAGCATCTGCCTGACCGCCCATTACTGCGAGGAGAGCATCTGTCTGTGCAGCTACGGGAGAGTAATTTTCGTCAAGGCCGTTGTCCTTGATTGCGGTTTCACCTGCGGAACCTGCTTCTGCAGCAAACTTAAGTCCCTTTAAGCTTTCCACATCTGCATAGTCTGCGATAACTTTGTCGTTCATAACAACAACCTGTGCGTTCTTAACATATGCCTTGGAAACATCACAGTTTTTCTTAACTTCGTCAGAAATTGTCATACCGTTCCAGATACAGTCAATCTTGTTGGAATCCAGTGTAACAAACTTTGTGTCCCAGTTGATTTCCACAAATTCAGGAGTAACACCAAGCTTTTCACATACTGCTTCTGCAAACTCTGTATCAAAACCTGTGAGCTTGCCATCTTCCATATAGTTCATAGGCTCATAGATTGTGTAACCGATAACGAGCTTTTCTGCTTCTTTCTGTTCTGCCTGTTCGCCGCAAGCTGCAAATGCAAAAAGCATAGTAGCTGCAAGAATAAGTGCTAATAATTTTTTCATGGTAATAACCTCCAAAAATTTTATTGATACACACATTATACTTTATTTTATTAAAGTTGTAAAGCATTATTTTGATAAATTGCAAAAAAATCTGCCCGAAAGCAGATTTTTTGCATTTATATAATTAATTATATATCGTAATCAAGCTTAAATTTTTCTCCGCAGCCGTAGTTTTCGTAAACATAGTCGATGTCCTTATCGCCTCTGCCGGAAAGACATGCAAGAATAGAACCGCTACCCTTTTCCTTGGCATACTTAATGGCATATGCAACTGCGTGGGCACTCTCGATTGCAGGAATGATACCCTCATAGCGGGAAAGGAGGAAGAATGCCTCCATTGCCTCTTCGTCGGAGATTGTATCGTAGTTTACTCTTCCGCTGTCACGGAGATATGCGTGCTCAGGACCTACACCGGGGTAATCAAGACCGCTGGCTATTGAATATACGGGAAGAGGTTCGCCCTCGTTATCCTGAAGAACATAGGTATTGAAGCCGTGAATCTTGCCCTTTGTGCCGAATTTCATTGTTGCAGCATGGTCACCAACATTCTCGCCTCTGCCAAGAGGTTCAATACCGTAAATATCAACGGGATCTGCAAGGAAAGGAGTAAACATACCAAGTGAATTGGAACCGCCTCCGACACAAGCACACACTGCATCGGGCAAATTTCCGGTCATTTCCATAAACTGTTCTCTTGCTTCTATTCCTATTACTGCCTGGAAGTCACGAACCATCTTGGGGAACGGATGGGGTCCCAGAGCTGAGCCTATGCAGTAGATTGCATTGTCATATTCGTTTAGATATGCCTCAAATGCAGCATCTACCGCTTCTTTTAATGTCTTGAGTCCGTGGGTTACGGGTACAACATTTGCACCGAGCATTTTCATACGGATAACATTTGGGTGCTGTTTTTCTATGTCAACCTCGCCCATATACACATCACATTCCATACCGAAGTATGCGGCAGCAGTAGCTATTGCTACACCATGCTGACCTGCACC
>JAZPXS010000174.1:0-3387 GCA_045543775.1 Clostridia bacterium | reverse complement strand
CAGCACCTCCCCATCCAAACTCCCCGATATTGCCTGTTGAACCGCTTTTTGCCTTATCCGTCATAGTGCGGACTCCAAGGCCATAGCCATATCCGGTAAGCTGAGACCAGCTTAGGTCGGGCATAAGCTCGGGGGAAAGCTGATTTGTTTTCATAAGCTCTACCGTGCCGGATGAGAGAATTCTCTCACCGTTTGCACCCACACCGCCGCGGGCAAGAGCAGATCCAAACCTGATATAATCATCTACTGATGTGGTAATACCTGCACCGCCGCTGTCATATTCAGGGCCAAGCACGTGAGATACTGCTTTTTCCGTTTTTTCAAGATAGCCGCCCTCTGAACGTATCTCTCCGCTTTGGAGCTTGACTATATCTGTACTTTCTGCATCCACAAAGCGATAAAGCGGGTTTACCCTGTCTATTACTTCATCATTGTGGTAGTAGGAATCATTCATACCAAGGGGTTCAAAAATATTCTCTTTAACATAATCGCGGAATTTTTTGCCCGTCATAGCTACCACTGCCGCCGCCAGCAAATCGTGGCATATACTGTACTGCCAATGTGTGCCCGGTTCAAACACAAGAGGATCCGAGGCAACGCACTTTGCTACGGTAAGAGTATCCATTGCCCCGTTTGTTATTTCCCTTGCCTTTTTGAATCCCTCAGTACCGAAATTGTATGCATATCCTGCAGTCATAGTAAATAGATGGCGAAGGGTAATTGGTGTTTTGGCTTCCCTTACTGTGTCACCATCTTTAACATACATCTTTTTAAATTCAGGTATATATTCATAGAGTGGATCATCCAGAAGAAATACTCCCTTTTCATAAAGCTGAAGTGCGGCAGTTACGGTTATTGGCTTTGAACAGGAATATATATTGAAAAGTCCCTCCCCTGTCATAGGCTTTTTGTTTTCCACATCTGAGTAACCGGATTGATACGAAAACACCTCTTTACCGTCAATACAAACCTTGATGCAATTGCCGGGGATACGCCAGCTTGTCAGTCTATCCATAAATTCTTTCATTGGTTTAAAATCCATTTTATCTGCTCCTTGTTATTTTATTCGTACATTGTCAGCACCAAAAGTGTTCCAGAGTTCTGTTATAAGCTCATTGCACATTTTTACGCCGTGATTTTTATCTGTTACTGCCCGTTTTCCGCTATCTTCAAAGTACAGGCACACGGGACTTGCACCGGGATAACGCTTCAATATGGGACCTACATCCCTGCCCTGCTGTGCATCCGAAAGTCGGATATACAGGGTTTTTGAGCTGAAATCCGTTACTGTATCTGCCGACACCAAGGTTACTGCAGACAAATTTATATCGTCGCCCCTTTTTTTGACACGGGCATTAAGGCATATGCATTTACCCTCGGCAAAAAGTGGTCTGTATCTGTTGTAGGTACTCTCAAATGCACTAACCTCCACAGTATCGTAATAATCTGTAATATTCATAGTGCATATAAAAAGCCCACTCTTTGTACGGGTTGTTTTTACCGACGAAAGCACACCGCAAACATTGACCGTAGCTCCGTCATCCAACTCGTTGTCATTGATGCTGTAGAGCTGTGTGTCGGAAAATAATGCCGCACACATAGCATATTCCGTCATAGGATTACCGCTAAGGTACATTCCCGCAAGTTCATTTTCGTAGGCATATTTTTCCCCCAAAGTAAAATCTGCCGCTTCATTTTCATCCAGCGGTGCCAGTGCACTGTCCTCGGACAAATCTCCAAAGAAGCTTATCTGGTCAGCAGATTTGGCAAAGCTGTCCTTTTGCAGAGAATCCATCATAGTCTCATAGTGGAGAAGAAGAACCCTGCGATTGGAAAACAGCTCATCAAATGCTCCGCACTTAATAAGCACCTCCATAGTTCGCTTGTTCATATCGTACTTTGACATACGGCTTATAAATTCCTCAAAAGAGCGAAAACTTCCGTTTTGCTCTCTTTCCTTTGCAATTGCCTCGGGAAATGTCATACCGACATTTTTTATGGCAGAAAGACCAAAACGGACATTTCTGCCCTCGGCACTGAATGCACCGAAGCTTTTATTGACATCGGGTTTTAAAAGCTTTATTCCGTAACGTGAAAATCCCGTAACATATTTAAGTATCTTATGAGAATTACCCAAAAGACTTGCAAGCAGTGCCACAAGGTACTCTGTGGGATAGTTGGCTTTGAGATATGCGGTCTGATAGGCAACCCTTGCATAGCAGGCAGCGTGGGATTTATTGAAGGCATAGTTGGCAAACTCTCCGAGAAGATCAAAAACCCTGTTGGCGGTTTCGTCATCAATACCGTTTCTGCGTGTGCCGGGAACGGTTATATTCCCGTCACCATCTGTCATACCGTTTACAAATACATCCCTTTCCTTTGCCATGACATCCTTCTTTTTCTTTGCCATACTGCGTCGTACAAGGTCTGCTCTGCCCATAGAATATCCCGCCATTGTGCGGACTATCTCCATTACCTGCTCCTGATATATTATGGTGCCGTAGGTGGACTTTAGTATTGGCTCCAAAATGGGATGCATATATGTTATACCATCGGGGTTTGAAACATTTTTGAGAAATGTCGGAATCTGCTCCATAGGTCCCGGGCGGTATATACTTGTAGTAGCTATGATGTCCTCAAGCTTTTTGGGTTTGAACCGTCGCATAAAGGCTTTGAGTCCCGGATTTTCAAGCTGAAAAACTCCGTCCGTATCGCCTTTTTGTATAAGTTCAAAGGTTTTTTTGTCGTTATAATCAAGATTTTGTGTATCTATCTTTATTCCGCGGTTTTTTTCTATGAGTTTAACTGTGTTGTCTATTATGGTAAGATTTCTCAGTCCCAGAAAATCCATCTTGAGAAGTCCGATTTTCTCCAGTGCTCCCATGGGATACTGAGTAATGAGACCTTTGTCACTGTTTTGCACGGGAACATAGTTTGTAAGCTCATCATCGGCAATAACTACTCCTGCCGCATGAGTGGAAGCGTGGCGTACCAGTCCCTCGGCTTTCATAGCTATATCCAGAAGCTTTTTTACTGTCATATCCGTGTTGTACATATTTTTCAGTGCCGGCTCCGATTCTATGGCATCGGCAATCTTTATGTGGAGTCTTTCGGGAATAGATTTGGAAACCTTGTCTACTAAAGCTAAGTCAATCCCGAGAACTCTGCCCACATCACGGACTGCCGCTCTTGCCGCCATTGTACCAAAGGTTATTATTCCGGCTACACGGTTTTTCCCATACTTTTGCGTTACATAGTCCTTAACCTCGTCACGACGCTCATTGCATATGTCGATATCAATATCGGGCATACTCACCCTTTCAGGATTTAAAAATCTTTCGAACAGAAGATTGTACTTTAAGGGATCTACCTCGGTGATATTCAGTG
>JAZPXS010000173.1:0-4805 GCA_045543775.1 Clostridia bacterium | reverse complement strand
CCTTTTTATTAATTTCCCGTTGGTAAGTAGTATGGAAAGCTCATCCTGACCGCCTACATAAAATTTTGATATAATTTTCTGCATAAGCGGAAGATGAGGCTCTGTAAGTATCCCATACTTACAAAGCTCTTTTTTTATTCTTTCGGTAACTGCACTCATATCTGTTTTGATGCTGTTTCGGAATTTGACTTTTGCAAGCTCATATATGTCTGCAAGCACTTCATCCTTATCATATTCCGTCAGCATTTTTATGTAGATATCGTTTGCCATATCGTCTGTCAGCTCATCATTGGGAATTGCGGTTATAACGGGTTCGTCTGCAAGGCTTAAATCGTCTGCAATTTTGTTAAGCAATTCCGTTATGAGATTTACAAGGCGATTCTCTTTAACAGATTTCGCCGGGCATATAGAATTGGTACATTTATATGCCACAGACCTATTCTCGCCATAGCATTGATTCTGCCTTTTTATCGGTGAACTGCATATCGGGCACTCCGAATGAGTCCGCAGGAAGTTATCAAGCTCTGCTTTTTCGGGCGGTTTATTTACGACTTTTGAAAGCCTTGTTTTGTTCGCCTTGTTATAGAGCTTTTCTTCTATGATTTGCGGATAACCGTTTCTGCCGATATATTTATCGTTTTCAATTATCCGTTTTACCATATTTTTATTCCATTTGTCAGAATCAATGTTGTATCTGATTCCGCTTAAGGTAAATCTTTCGGCAATCTGACTGTATGATTTTCCTGCCGCATACAGTGAAAAGGCTGCCTTTACAAGCTCTGCCTCAGTTTCTTCAACACATAGTTTGCCGTCAGCTATTTTGTAGCCGAATGCAAGGTAACGGTTTGCCATTTATAACACCTCCTTTTTGCTAACCTCGAGACCCATTCCATTTATTAGGATAAAGGTTATTACTTCATTATCTGCTTCAATTCTGCTTACAAGATTTTTGAAGCTCTCAACATCGAATTTGCCTATTGCACAAGCCGATTCCATTTCTCTTATGATTTTTCTTGTCTTGGAGATAATGTCATCATATCGGTTGTTGTGCAGTATGGCATTTTTCTTTTTGCGAAGCTCCATTGTTTGCTTATCAAAGCGGTTAAGCTCCTGAATATAGAAAGCAGGCTCTATCAGCTCCTGAATCTTTAGTCTTCGGAGCGATAAAACCTGCTCTGTATTCTGTGCGATTTGCATGTTGATATCAGCAATTCTATCTTGCTCTGCCTTGTTTATACGCATAGCCTCTACCTGTGTTAAGAACGGGAGAAGGATATGCTCATAATTTGCTTTCAGCTTGTTATACATTTGAACAAATGCCTTTTTAAGCATTTCTTCGCTTACAGGCATTGCCTGACATTTGTCTGTACCTTTATCGTGTGTTCTGCATACCCAAGTGTCTGTACCGTTTTTATGTCGGTAAGTTGAACCGCAGTGCCTGCAATATATCTTCTTTGTAAAGATACTTGCATTCTCATTACTTTCCTTGGCATGCTTTTCACGCCTTGTCTGCATAAGCTCGGCAGCTTTGTCAAAGTCTTCCGCACTTACTATGGGAATATTGGCATTCTCTGCATAATACATCGGCAATTCGCCTGTGTTCTTCTTTTTCTTATACGGAAATCCTGTTTTAAAGGATTTCTGGAACAGGGCACCGCCTTTGTATCTTGGGTTATTTATGATATAGCTGACACTTTGCGGTGTCCAATGCACCTTGCCGTACTTATTGGGAATTTTATCTCGCATAAGTCCATCGGCAATTTTGCTTGTACCGCTTCCGGACAGGTATTCGGCAAATATTCGTTTGATAACCTCGGCTTGTTCTTCGTTAACCTCGAATTCAGTGCCGTTTAATGTATAACCGATTGGAGGGTTGCTTTGAACAAATGTACCCATCTTCATTCTCTGGCGGTTTGCCATTCTGCCGTTTTCAGCAGTAGAGATTGACTCCTGTTCTGCCATTGCTGCTTTTACAGATATCATTGTAAAGTCAGCAGGCTTTCCCGAATCAAGACCTTCCTCTTCGAATATCACGGTAACTCCAATATCCTTGAGATGTTTTACTGTTCTTAGGCACTCTGAAACATTTCTGCCGAAGCGTGAGACTGATTTTGTAATGATAATGTCCATCAGTCCATCCTCGGCATCTCTTATCATTCGGTTGAATTCACTGCGTTTGTCCTCTCTTGTGCCTGTTACACCTTCATCAGCATATATGTCTACATATTCCCATTCGGGTGTATTCTGTATCAGGCTTGTAAAGTGCTGAACCTGATTATGGAAAGAGTATTGCTGTTCGTCTGAAGCAGAGCTTACTCTGGCATAAGCGGATACTCGCTTTAGCACAGGTTCGTCTTTTGTATAATTCCCTTGGATAACAATTACTTCTGACATCAGCTTCACGCTCCTTTCCATAATTTTTTCAAGACAACAATACCACAAATAACTTAATATATCCAGACAAATATTAAACAAAAACTAAAAGATTATGCTGAATTTTCTATCAAAGGCTCGCTTAATGCATCAAAGGCTTTGTCTATCAGCTTATCCGCTTCTTCATCGCTTATAAGGTTTGCTTTTAATAGGTTTAAAATCATAGCCTTGGCAATAGCCTTTTCTATTTCTATATTCATAGATTTCATATACATCATCCCTTTCCAATTATATTCACACCGACTTCCGCTACAGTTCCTGACCTCTTGCCTTGCTTGACACCGACATCGTGTTTGCATCTCTTGGTGCGCTCATATCGTGGCGTCACTTCCCCGAGAATGTATCCCTTGCGGTACGGCTATTTAGTTTTCAAGGTTCAAATCCCTGATTGACATTTGATTGTCTATCGGGTATAATGTTTGTAATGAGTGTAACACAGGAAAAATTTCAAATCAATACTTCCCAAGTACCTTGGGGAATTGGTCAAATTACTATCGGGGAGAGAATTTATGTTAGAAAAACGCAGATTAGAGGATAAAAAGGACGATTACGCAAGCTTTAGTGCAGAGTTTTATGGTAATAAAGTGATTTTAGGAAAAAACAGTTTACCGCTCGGTCAATTGGCAACCGATTTTCTGGAATTAGAGGATGAACAACTTTCAAAACTCAGAGAGGTAACACTTTTATTACTTGATGCTACACAGAAAATATATAAGCCTTTAGATAAAATTGAGAACGAAGAAGATTGCCGAAACGGGTTAGATTCCTTTTTGCCTGTTTTTAAATTATTCTTGGATGAACTCGACAAACTACCTCTATTTAGGGAACTTGAAATAAATCAAAAGCAGGTAATCAAGGCTTTTGTTGAAACATATAACGATAACAACATCAAAAAGCTGGATTGGAATCAGGAATTCTTGGGAAATTTTCTTTCGGACATTCTGGCTTACCATGATGAAATTCATATTTTCAGGCTCTATGCCGATACATTGCTTGATGACTATGTGAAATATGCAAAAAAGCGTACCCCCACAGAGTACGCAAAAGCCATTCATAAATTTTCAAAAGATAAGGATGTACAAGCAAAACTTCAATCAATGCTGCACCCCGAAAAATACGATAATGTATTCAAAATAGAGCAGCCGGTTAATATTGACTACATTACAAGACCTAACCCAAGCAACAAAAAGCAATATATTGTTACAGAAAGGACTGTGTATCGTAGTTTGGGAGGATTTTTGAAAGCTGAACTATACAGAGCACTTGTTGCAGGCAACGCACCAAGAGTATGTGATAATTGCGGTAGATACTTTTTGATAATAGGTCAGGAAAAAACTCTTTACTGTAATCGAGTTGCGCCGAACGATCCAAAGGGAAGGTTATGCCGTAAGGTAGGTGCTCACATCAAGGCCCAAAAACTGCATGATGTTGCATATGAGAAGGCCTACAGTAGAGCGTATGACAGATTAAAACACCGTAAGCATGCAGGAACTATTGATACGAAAACCTGGAATAAGTTGGTCGTTGAAATTCAGGATATTCGTGATGATGCAAGAGCCGGCAAAATTTCTGATGCCGAGGCTGTTGAAAAATTAAACAAATATTAAACAAAATGAGGTTAAGCATAAAAAGTATGCTTAACCAAAATGTAAGAGGATAGGCGGTTTTGCCTATCCTCTCGCTATTTTATTCCATTGTGCCGACCATTTTATTTATATCGCCGTCCGAGTCTACTATAACGGTTTTGGTTTTGCTTGGTGCTGCATAGCCGAAACCATCTATGTATGCTTTATTTTTTTCTTCTATTATTTCATTTCGTATTTTTGTTTCCTCATCGGTGAGGTAGCAGGTGACCTTGTTCATAATTTCATCATTTGGATTTATGGGTTCTGCCGGATTCTTTTCCCATTTTGCATAGAGAACATCAGGTTTTGTAAATTTAAATGTTGTTACTTGATTTTGCTTTGTTCGAGGATCGGTGAACCAACCCTTGAATGTGTAACCATATTTTGTTGGGACATAATTTTCTAAGCTGATGCTTTCGCCGTATCTCTTGGTTATTGGTCTGATAAAGCTACCGCCGTCCGATGCAAATTGCAAGGTCACATCTCCTACGATTCCACGCTCGTTGTCGAAAGTCGCTCGGTACTTACTGAGCCACCAAGGTTTTGCAGTTGCAGATGCCGTGGTTGTCAGCAGCATAGTCACTGCCAGTGCCGTACATAATACTTTTTTCTTCATAATCTTTCATATCCTGATTTTTGTATTTACCTTTTCGGCAACACAAACATACCACAGAAGATGGCATAAGTCTACGAAGTTTTTTCAAAGTCCTTTTCTTTGGTTAAGGCGTATCATATTTTGATATGGAA
>JAZPXS010000172.1:0-2801 GCA_045543775.1 Clostridia bacterium | reverse complement strand
ATGCAAGTAATGACAATAGACAGGGTATAGGTACGATGCAGGACAACATGAAAGACTGTGGCGGTATGACCGTTGATGAGCAGACGCTTGATGCCGATTGGACTGCGCTTTCTATGTCTGTAAAAGGAAACAATGCCAAAGTATTTGCAGGAGAAGATGCTTTTGCAAATTATAACCACACAATCGACCTTTCCACAGGCTATGGTGCAGTAGTTTTCGTTACCAGATCAAGCGGAACCTTTTATATTGATGATGTCACAGTAACCAAAGTTACAGAGTATGAAAAATCAGAATATACAATATCCCCCACAGGTGACGATGTTTTAATCGGTGATGAAGTGACTCTTACATTCCGGAAAGACGTTGATACTGCAAAGCTTTATGATGATAGTGTAGAGGTATATAAAAACGGTGTTCCTTTCTACGGATTCAGCGTACTTCCCGGTGACAGTGCGCAGGCTGTTGTACTCAAATTTGATATGCCTTTTGAATATAAGACAACCTACAGAATAATTCCAAAGGGGATAGTTTTTGCAGAAGACAGCAACGGCTATTACTTCGAGGAAACTTCGTTTACCACAGAGTCTCCCGGCTTTGAGTTGTCAGATTTTTCAATTGAAGAGGAGGCGAATATGTCCTTCCTGAAAACAGGTACATATCACGTGAGTGCTACCTTAAACAATAACAAAATTGCCGAAGGTATGGATGTGGTAGTAAGCATATGTCTCTTTGATGAGAACTTAAAGATGGTAGATGTGAACATTAAGGAAATGTCCCTTGAAATGGGTGAAGACGACAGTATCACAGACACATGGACCATTGATACCCGTGGAAAATACATTGCAAAATGCTTTGTATGGGATAACCTTGATGCCACAATGGAAAGTATCATCACACAGACAATCGAGTAATTTAATATCTCCACGGAAAGGAGCCTGAATGTGAATTTATTTAGCAGAAAAACATATGCACTTTGCCTTGTGATATGCTTTCTTATAACTTCCGTACTTCCTGCAGGTGTACTTGCGGCAGAGACGGATAGTGTATTAGTAAACGAAGAAACCGGTATGGTAACTATTACAGGCAGTATAGAAGAATATACGGTTCGTATGGGAGAGGCATATGTCATAATACCTAACGAGGGTAAGACCTACGATGATTTTGCAGCATCGCAGACTGCGGAGGATCTACAGGAAAGCACCTTATATATTGGTCTTGTGCCTGTGTCCCGCAGCGGAAGTTACGACTATAGTTTCAGCGCACCGGGTATCAGGAGCGACAGCCCTGTCTACTTGGCTTATAACGGTAAGGTTGAAAATATAAATAAACAACCGCTCACTGCTGAAACCTTATATATATTTGTAGATATTGAAAACGGCTCGGATTCAAACAACGGATTGTCAAAGGACTCGGCACTTAAAACGGTAGAAGCCGCCCAGGAGATTTATAAAACTCATGCCAAAACCCGCAGTGCTGAAATAATCCTTTGCTCCGGAACATACCCTGCCATAACGGCAGATGTCAACCCGGGCGAGGGATATACGCTTACCTACAAGAGCGCTCCGGGTGAGCAGGCGGTAATTTCAGGTATGACAAAACTCAACACTTCGGATTTTAAACTTGTTTCCGACCTTTCCGTGCGTGATAAATTCAAGGAAGAAGCAAGACTCAATATATATGAACTTGACCTTGCAGAATATGGCATAACTTCCGATGATATTCTCGGAAACCCGAATGGTTTTTATGGTGCAAGAGACCTTGCCATGGCACAGCTTTACTTGAACGGTAAGCCTCAGCAGATATCTCGTTGGCCTAACAGTGGTTATAGCGGCCTTACCTTTACTTCAGAGGGCACAGATGCCGAAACCTCTAAAAACTTATATTCCTTTACCCATGATGATGCCCTACGTTGGCATTCATCGTATGATGGTATATACCTTGAGGGATTTTTTGATTATTACGGAGTGTTCTGCTATTGCAGAAGCTATGCCGACCTCAAGAGTGTAAGCGACGGAAAATTTACATTTTTCAAACCTGCCATTTCTAATGTAGGCTCCGGTAAGGTTGCAGTATGCAATCTTATGGAGGAGACTGATGTACCTGGTGAATGGTGTGTGGATGCATCGGCTCTTAAACTTTATTACTATATGCCCGATAATCTCACGGAAAATGACACCATCGAGATAGCACTGTCAGACACCAGTCTCATAACCCTTCCAACGGGTGCATCGGACATCACAATAGACGGACTTAAAGTTACAGGAAGCCGCGGCAATCTTGTTACTCTGACGAGTGCAGACAGAGTAGAAATCCGCAATTGTACATTAGAAAACGGACGTTACGGCATAGTTATGTCGGGCCGTAACAATATAGTAGAAAATAATTCCATAAGATACACAAAGGGTACGGCAATCTGGCTCAAATCCGGCGCCGTTGCAGCCGACGAGACTTTGACAGAAAGTGCCAATGTTATATCAAATAACCACATATATGCCTGTGCAACCTGCGGTATTCAGGACGGTAAGGAGAATTCCACCATCACCGTAAGGCTCGGACCTTCTGTTAATACGCACAGTACCACAAAAATTTCGCTTGTAGGTGATGTTGTTAAAAACAATGTAATTCACGCAAATCCCTACGGTCAGGCGATTGTATATTTTGGTATGGATCTTAAAATACGCGGTAACGAATTCTATAATATGCAGCGCTACACATCGGATTCGGGCGTTATATATACAGGTGCTAAACTCAATCAATACGGCACGGTTATAGAAAGTAACTATATCCACGATTTTTCTCAT
>JAZPXS010000171.1:0-6663 GCA_045543775.1 Clostridia bacterium | reverse complement strand
CTTCAATCATCATAGACTTTATGTCATCATACTGCAATTAGGACTGCGGTGTATGTGACTGTAAGTCACATTAGCATCCTCTTCCCCAATTTCCTTTTTTAATTCTTCAAAGGGTAAATAAGAAATGTTGGGTTCATGTCCAAAATGCTTATACAACTCTTCGGCAAAGCCCCGCAATGTTACAGCATACTTTGCCGTTGCATTAAACGCCTCACCGCATGATGCATCAGGATTTTTCAAAACTGCCATAGTAAGGTCTGCAATATCTTCCGAATGAACATGATGAAGAGTAGCATTTCCATCATCGGGGAGTAGGATTTCTCTGCCTGCTATAATATCTGCATATACCTTAGGATTGACATTTCCCTGAGGGTTAATCGGATACCAACCATCGCCCGAAATATGACCGGGATGCAGAATTGTTGTATTCAATTTTCCGCTTTGGGATAAAGAGCGCAGATAGTTTTCAATATCAGTCTTCCCTTTTCCGTAATTACAATAAGCATTACGGGGATGGTCTTCTGTAACAGGCGAATATATCTTGTGTCCATATATCCAGATAGAACCTATCTCTATTAGTTTGGTCTTTTCGGCAAGCTTTGCATCTTTTACAATAGCCGTACAAAGCTCTTCAATGTGTTCTTTGGTAAAGCATACTGCATCAAAAATCAAATCCGGCTGCATTTGGGCAATCATATCGCCAAACTTACCCTCAGCAGACATCTGTTTTCTGTCGCAAGCTATGCTTTTTACCTTATCCCATACGGGTAATTCATAATTATACGGTTTCTTGTTTCCTCTCGATACAACTGTGACATCATATCCGTCGTCAACAAGTTTTGGAACAACATACGAGCCTATGTGTCCGTATCCTCCGATTACAACTGCATTTTTCATATCATTCCTCCTGCAAAGCTTCGATCTGATGCTTATGCTTATTCAAGCACCCATTTACCATTTGTGAAATCAGGGATTTCAACCATCTGGCTGCCTGTTGCAATGGATCTTTCGCTAAGCGGAGTTATAGACATCCATGTAGCCATGTCATATACATCTATCCACATAGGTCTGTTTTCCAAAACACGGTCAATAAAGTCGGTATATACGAGCCAATCCTTTCCGCCGTGACCGCCTTTAAGGCCGTCTTTAATATACTTCTGCCAGATAGGATGATCGTACTGCTCCTCATACTGTTCTGCATTTCCCCAGTTTGGTTTCCATGCATGGGGGTTGGTTTCTCCGCCATCAAAGAATATTGAGTCATTTCTCTCATCATAAAGTGCTTTTGTACCGTGAATGGTGTAGTTGCGGGTATAAAATCTTGGAAGTGTTGTATCAAGTGTAAGTGTTATGGTCTCTCCGTGAGCACATTTAATAACTGTTGTGATTATATCACCCTGAGCAAACTGCATATTTACAAGATTTTCATCGTCGGCATGGTTTTTCAAAATATATTCGTGAAGTCCTGCGCTTTTTGATGCTACCGATACAAGTGATACCATTCTGTTTCCGTGGTTAATATCCAGAATCTGTGCTATCGGACCAAGCTCATGAGTGGGATAGTTGTCGCAGTTTCTGTTTTTGTAGTTTCTGAGGCGGTAATGTCTTTTTATAATTCCGTTTGATACTTCTCTTCTTAAATCGTGGCCGTATGCACCGTCGCAATGTACAACTGTTCCGAAAACGCCTTCCTTTACCATTCTCTGAAGCATGAGTTCGCGTCTGCCGTAGCAGGCATTTTCAAGCATCATAATAGGAGTCTTGGTTTCTTCGTAGGTTTTAACCAGTTCCCAGCATTGATCGATTGAATATGCTCCGCCAACCTCAATACCTACAGGTTTGTTCTTCTTCATACAATAGATTGCAATCGGAATATGCGCTTCCCATGCAGGTAAAACCAAAACAGCTTCAACATTGTCGGAATCTACAACCTCTTTAAAATCGTTTGTAAAAAGTGCAGGCTTATAACCGCATTTTTCATTTATTATGCCTGCTACTTCTTCAATTCTGTCATCGTAAAGGTCGCAAAGTGCTGTTATTTCAATGTTTTCTACATCCACCAGAACATCTCTTGTTACAGATCTTCCTCTGTTTCCTAAACCGATTATACCTATTTTTAATTTTCTCATGGTCTTACTCTCCTTTTAAAATTAATATTTTTTATACACAATTATCCAAGAACCTTAACAACATATGTCGCAATAATTTTTGCATAATCTAAAAGCTTGTCACATTCCATAAATTCATTTGGCTGATGTGCTCCGCCCTTTTGGCTGAATTCTCTGCCTGCACCAAATCCGAATGCGCACTTACTTCCGTATTTTAAAATGACTGATAAATCCGAAAGACAAGAACCGCAAACTATAGGTGCCTTGCCTGTTGCTTCCATTGAAGCCTCGAGCATATCTTTGATTTCCGTGGTATCAGGCTCGCAGAAAACATGGTGGAAAAATCTTGTGTGAGGCTTAAATCCATCTCCGATTATTCCCAAAGGTTCCAAACGCTCCTTGAGGATTTTGTCAAGCTCTGCAAGCTCCTCATATATCTCTTCCTTTGTTCTAACGGTGTAGAACTGGAAATGCACCTCTCCAACATTAAGATCCATTGCATTGTCCCCTGCCTTTATTCCCATATACCTCATGGAAGTTCCGGGGATTATTGTGCCGGAATAAAATCTGTTTGCCTCAAGCTCCTCATAGCGTTTTTTCTCAAATGAATTTAACACATCAATTACTACAGGTATTGCTAAAGCAGTAGTTTTTGCACTGTCTACGGTTTCTTTGGTGTGGTAAACATATTTTATCTCTCCGCCGCCTGAACAGCAATGCCAAATCTGCCCTGCCTTGCCGTCCATATTTACAATGCGGTTGGACGGGTATTTCAAAACAGCCGAAAGAGCACCGTGTGAGCCGCCGCACTCTTCGTCTGAATACGCCGCAAATAAAAGATTGGCTCTGGGTTTAAAGCCTTGCTCCTTTAAAAGCTTGATGATAAAAAGTGCTGTAGCAAGAGCATATTTATCGTCACAAGCGCCCCTGCCGAATACCTTTCCGTCTTTTACTTCACCGCAAAGAGGTTCAAACTCCCAGTTTTTGAGGTCTCCGATTACAACCGTATCAGTATGCGCCATAAGCATCAGCTCATTGGCATCTGTCTCACCTTTCCACTTAGCAACCATATTGTAGCGATTTTCCAGACCTCTGCCCGGAACATAATCGGGATGTTCTTTAAAGTTTTCAAGCTCAAGCGGAGAAAACAGGTCTGTCTCCAAGCCTAAATCGTTGCAAAGAGATTGTATGTATCTTGCACACTCCTCTTCGTTTCCTCCGACAGTAGTGCCCTCGGAATTGATTTTAACCAGACTTCCAAGCAATTCATAAAGCTCGTCTTGTCTGTTTTCAATCAAATCGCGTATTTCATTTGCCTGCACTTGTATACCCCCTTTTGTTAATTTTATTCAAATATATACCAGATATCGGGTGTAAAACCATTATCGTCCCCCTCAACGGGAATCATAATGCCATAACCACCCCTGCTTACATAGCTGTCAAAGTGTCTTTGCATATACAAAAGCTCTCCGCGCTCCTTTATGTCATAATGCTTTAACGCCTTGTAGCCGGTTTCATCATTCTCATACTTTTCCCTGCATTCCAAATCGGAATAGCGGAAAGCCATTCGCATAAGACGAACATTGTTGCGTGCCGCCTCTGTTTGCGCAGCATCTAATGCTCTGTTAAATCCGTCGTACATTCTGTCTTTATCTATATTATTCATAAGATAAATTCCTGCACGCATTATCTCACTCTGACCATCCAATACACTCTCGGCATAACGGATATTTTCAGCAATGAATTTGCCACCGCCACCAAAAATTCTGCAAAACATTTCAAGGTTATCATCAAGAGTCTTTTCGGAATCATAAGCACATCTTCCGTAAGTATAGAAGTTAAAAATATTGTTCCAGAGGTTATATACTTCTATCTGTGTTTCTGTTCCGTCAATACCCTTTTCGATAAATCTCTTGCACATTGCCTGCATTTCGTCCGCCATAGGAATATAGCGTTGTCTGCCGGGATAAACTCCCATAAAATAATCATAATATGTAACCGATGCACCGATATTTTTCCACTTGAGCAGATTTTCCTCAAAGAATGTGTCCGCAAGGCAGGAGCCATCGGGTTTTCCTATTGTTCGCAGGCCCGAAATGTGCCATGTAGCCTCTGTTACCGACACATTGCTCTCAAGGCTGATAGTTTCGGGTGGATTCCAAAGGTCAGTATAAGACATCATATTGAGTGTTACATCGGGATGTGCTTTTTTGAGCCTTTTGGCAATCTCGTTTATCATATATACATAATTTTCTACCTTTGTATATCCTTTGCACTTGTCACAACAGCATTGCGGTGCTGTGCCATCTTTGTTTAAAAGTGCAAAGCTTTTCACCTGAGGATTTAACGAGAACCAACAAATGAGATTTTTTGATATCTCTTCAATCATATCTTCGTTTCTCGAACACAAAACCATCTGTCCCCAGTGATCTGCCATTTCAAAACGCTTTCCGTCCTCTGTGAGCTTATAGAAATCGGGATGTGTTTCAAAATAGTGCTCCGCAAAATACTTGTTTCCGCGTTGTGGAAGAAGTGTGTCAATAGCGTCATGATGTCCAACCTTAAACAGAATACCTCTCTTGATACACTCATCTAACATTCCATTTTCCTTAAAGTGCTCATACACACCGTTCCAGGTGTAAATATAGTTGTATCTGTTTTTGGAAAGCCAGTCCAGAAATGCCTTGTCCAATTCATAGGATGCTCCCGTGCCGTGTGCAGAATACTGTGCAACTGCAGAGCGATACGGAATGTCGGATTTTGCCTTTGCAAAGAAGATATCGTTTATTTCTATAATGCTTTGTTTTGCGATATATTCTCCGCCCTCAACACCTTCTTTGGTGTATGCAGACAAAGAACAACCAAGGAATCTCTCCAAAAATTCATATACCGCATACACTGTGCCTCTTTCAAGCTCATTGATGTTCTTTGAGCTTCCTGCAAGAACAATACAGTCATCATAGGATTTAATAAATATACCTTCAGGGCCGGGAACAATTTTATCAAATTCCGTCTCTGTTATGTATTTACATGTAATTTTATTCCTTTCAGGACCGCCTATAAGGAAGCTCTGTCCGGAAACTGTGTTTTCATCAGCTATAATATTACTTTCTGCACCGCATATCATTTTAAGATATTTTTTGAGTTCATTTGCGGCAAAGATCTCTCTTTTGGTGCTCTTGGCAGGAATTATTATATTTACCGTTTTGCTGTTATCTAAAATCATTTCATCACCCAAAAATTATTTTCTGTCAAGTAACCATTTACCATTGGTAAAATCGGGTATTTCGACCATCCTTCCGGTTGCAATGGACCGCTCCGAAAGCGGAGTTATTGACATCCAGCTTGCCATGTCGTAAACATCTATCCACATAGGTTTTTTGTTTATCACGCAATCAATAAAGTCATTGAACACAAGCCAGTCCTTTCCGCCGTGAGCTTCCTTTACTCCCTCTTTTATATACCTTTCCCATATAGGGTGTTCATACTGCTCCTGATATTGTTCTGCGTTGCCCCAGTTTGGTCTCCAACCATGAGGATTGGTCTCTCCGCCGTCAAAGAATATTGAGTCATTTCTTTCGTCGTAAAGTGCCTTTGTACCGTGAATACAATAGTTGCGGGTATAATAGCGGGGAAGCGATGTGTCAAGGGTAAGAGTTATGGTTTCTCCGTGAGCGCATTTTATGACAGTTGTTATAATGTCACCCTGTGTAAACTCTGTATTTACAAGTTCTTCATCATCGGGATGGTTTTTCAGGATATACTCCCTCAAACCTGCACTTTTGGATGCTACCGAAATAAGAGATACCATTCTGTTACCACGGTTTATATCCAGAATTTGTGCTATCGGTCCAAGCTCGTGTGTAGGATAATTATCACCATTTCTGTTTTTGTAGTTTGCAATTCTGTAATGCCTGTTTTGGGTTCCCTCCGACACCTGTCTTCTAAGGTCGTGTGCATAAGCACCGTCACAATGAACAACCGTTCCGAAGAGACCTTCTTTAACCATTTTGTAGAGCATAAGTTCTCTTCTGCCGTAGCAGGTATTTTCAAGCATCATAACAGGGGTTTTGGTTTCTTCATAAGTCTTTACAAGCTCCCAACACTCCTCCACCGAGCAAGCTCCGCCAACCTCAACACCTATTGGCTTCTTCTTTTTCATCGAATGAACAGCAACACGCACATGCTCATCCCATGCAACCAAGGCAAGAACTGCCTCAACATCGTCGGAATCTATAAGTTCTTCATAGTTACTTGTACAAATCTTTGGTTTATAACCGCATTTGTCATTTATTAAATTTACAGCTTCCTCTATTCTGTCAGCATAAAGGTCGCACAAAGCTGTAATTTCTATTTTATCTATATCGGTTAAAACATCTCTTAATACAGCTATTCCGCGCCTGCCCAAACCAACTATTCCCAATTTGAGTTTTTTCATATCGTCGCTCCGTAAATCAAAGTCTCAAAATCACTTGCAAATAATATTTTCCAAGCTTATTCCCTCGCATGATGTCATTACAATATTGTGGTCAGCACCTTTATTTTCGTTGCATAT
>JAZPXS010000170.1:0-13667 GCA_045543775.1 Clostridia bacterium | reverse complement strand
ATATATCCCGGAATATATCTACACAAAAAACATAAAAAAATGATAATTTTGTATATACATACAGAATAAAATTATTCAAAACTTACAAAAATGCAAAAAAAATCGAAAATAGAGCTTATAACAAAAAAAATAGTTTGAATTCCACAGGGGTTTGTGCTATAATTAGTAAGGTTAATTATATTTTTATATAAAATCTAACAGGAGGTCATTAAATATGGCAAAGAAATTCAAAACCATGGATGGTAACAACGCTGCCGCATATGTGTCCTACGCATTTACGGAAGTTGCTGCTATCTATCCCATCACACCTTCTTCCACAATGGCAGAAGTTGTAGATGAAATGAGTGCCAGAGGCGAGAAGAACATCTTCGGTCAGACTGTTGATGTTGTAGAAATGCAGTCCGAAGCAGGTGCTGCAGGTGCAGTTCACGGTTCTCTCCAGGCAGGTGCTCTTACAACCACATTCACAGCATCTCAGGGACTTCTTCTTATGATCCCAAATATGTACAAAATTGCAGGTGAATTACTCCCCACAGTTTTCCACGTAAGTGCAAGAGCTCTTGCAGCTCACGCTCTTAACATATTCGGTGACCATCAGGACGTTATGGCTTGCCGTCAGACAGGCTTTGCAATGCTCGCTTCCGGCTCCGTACAGGAAGTTATGGATCTTGGCGGTGTTGCTCACCTTGCATCCATCAAGAGCCGCGTTCCTTTCCTTCACTTCTTCGACGGTTTCAGAACTTCTCACGAAATCCAGAAAATCGAAGTTATGGATTACGAAGACCTTAAGGGACTTATCGACTACGATGCACTTAAGGCATTCAAGGACAACGCATTAAATCCTGAACACCCTGTACTCCGCGGTACAGCTCAGAACTCTGACATCTACTTCCAGGGCAGAGAAGCATCCAACAAGTTCTATGATGCAGTTCCCGATGTAGTTGCAGACTATATGAAAGAAATTTCCAAGATTACAGGCAGAGATTACGCTCCCTTCACCTACTACGGTGCAAAGGACGCTACAAAGGTTATCGTAGCTATGGGTTCTGTATGCGAAGCAATCGAAGAAACTATCGATTACTTAAATGCTGCAGGCGAAAAAGTCGGTGTTGTTAAGGTACACCTCTACAGACCTTTCTCTTCCAAGTACTTCTTTGATGTACTTCCCGAAACTGTTGAAAAGATTGCAGTTCTCGACAGAACAAAGGAACCCGGTTCACTTGGCGAACCTCTTTACCTTGATGTATGCAACCTCTTCTACGGCAAAGCTAAGGCTCCCGTTATCGTTGGCGGCCGTTACGGTCTCGGCTCCAAGGATACCACACCCACACAGATTGTTGCAGTATTCAATAACCTTGATGCTGATAAGCCCAAGAACGTCTTCACAATCGGTATTGTGGATGATGTTACAAACCTCTCTCTCGAACTTCCTGCAAAGGTTAATGCAGCACCCGAAGGCACAACAAGATGTAAGTTCTGGGGCTTCGGTTCCGACGGTACAGTTGGTGCTAACAAGGATGCTATAAAGATTATCGGTGACAACACAGACCTTTACGCTCAGGCTTACTTTGATTATGACTCCAAGAAGTCCGGCGGTGTTACAATGTCTCACCTAAGATTCGGTAAGAAGCCCATCAAGTCTACTTACCTCCTTGACGAAGCAGACTACATCGCATGTCACAAGCCTGCATATCTCCACCAGTATGATATACTTGAAGGCTTAAAGAAGGGCGGAACATTCCTCCTTAACTGTGTATGGTCTCCCGAAGAGCTTGATGAAAAGCTCCCTGCAAATGTTAAGAGATATCTTGCAGAAAACGAAATTGAATTCTACACAATCAACGCTGTTGATGTTGCAGTAAAGGTTGGCCTCGGTCCCAACAGAATCAACATGGTAACACAGAGTGCATTCTTTAAGCTCGCAAATGTTATCGACTTTGAAGAAGCAGTTCAGCTCATTAAGGCTGCTATCAAGAAGACCTACGGCAAGAAGGGTGACGAAATCGTTAACATGAACTGTGCAGCAGTTGACGGTGCTATCGAAGCTCTTAAGAAAATCGATGTTCCCGCTTCCTGGAAGGATGCTAAGGACGAAGCTAATGACGATGCTTCCAGACCTGCATTCATAAAGAACATCGTAGATCCCGTAAATGCACAGAGAGGTAACAAGCTCCCCGTAAGCACATTTGCAGGTATCGAAGACGGTACATTCGAAACAGGTACTTCCGCTTATGAAAAGAGAGGCGTTGCAGTTAACGTTCCCACATGGATTGCAGACAAGTGTATCCAGTGTAACCAGTGTTCACTCGTTTGTCCTCACGCTGCAATAAGACCTGTTCTCCTTACAGAAGAGGAAGCTGCAAATAAGCCTGCAGGTTTTGAAACACTTGCTGCAACAGGTTTTGCAGGCAAGACATACCGTATGCAGGTATCCGTACTTGACTGTCTCCGTTGCGGTGTTTGTGCTCAGGTTTGTCCTAAGGGTGCAATCGAAATGAACCCCATCGACAGCCAGTACGATCAGGTTCCCAACTGGGATTATGCAATGACTATTCCCTCCAAGCAGGACGAAATTGACATTGCAAAGAATATCAAGAATTCTCAGTTTGCACAGCCTATGCTTGAGTTCTCCGGAGCTTGTGCAGGTTGTGGTGAAACACCTTATATCAAGCTTATCACTCAGCTCTTTGGTGACAGGATGATGGTTGCAAATGCTACCGGATGTACATCCATCTGGGGCGGCAGTGCACCTTCTATGCCTTACACCAAGAATGCAGAAGGCAAGGGCCCCGCTTGGGCTAACTCCCTCTTTGAGGATAATGCTGAATTCGGTCTCGGTATGGTTAAGGCTAACCAGAAGATCAGAGCAACTCTCAAGATGAGAATGGAATCCGTAATGGATGTTGTTAAGCCTGAACTGGCAGAAGCATTCAAGGCTTGGATAGAAGGTATGAACGACGCTGCAGCTTCCAAGGCAGCAGCTAAGACAATCGAAGCTCTCATAGGTGCAGAAGATATGTCTAACCCCGCTATTAAGGAAATCGCTGACAGAACTGACTTCCTCGTTAAGAGATCTCAGTGGGTATTCGGCGGTGACGGATGGGCATACGATATCGGTTACGGCGGTCTTGACCACGTTATCGCTTCCGGCGAAGATATCAATATCTTTGTTGTAGATACCGAAGTTTACTCCAACACAGGCGGTCAGTCCTCCAAGGCTACACCTACCGGTGCAGTTGCTAAGTTTGCAGCTTCCGGTAAGAAGGTTAAGAAGAAAGACCTTGGTATGATCGGAACAACCTACGGTTATGTATATGTAGCTCAGATTGCTCTCGGCGCTAACCCCGCACAGGCACTCAAGGCTATAAGAGAAGCTGAAGCTTACAACGGTCCTTCTCTCATCATTGCTTATGCTCCCTGTATCAACCACGGTATCAAAGCTAAGGGCAATATGGCTAACTCCATTGCAGAAGAGAAGAAAGCTGTAGATACAGGTTACTGGCATCTCTGGAGATATGATCCCACATTGGCAGAAGCAGGACAGAATCCCTTCCAGCTTGACTCCAAGGAGCCCACAGGCAAGGTTATTGACTTCCTTATGGGAGAAAACCGTTACCTCATGCTCCAGAAGGCATATCCCGATGTTGCAGAGCAGATTTTTGCCAAAGCAGAAAAGGATCTCTTAGAGAGATACGAAAACTACAAGAGAATGGCAAAATCCTACAACGACTAATCAAGTTGAAATTCGGCGGTGTAAAACTTGTTTTTACACCGCCGGTTTTTAACAAAATTTTTTCATAAATAACAATAAGATGAGTATCATATATATTGAAAGGGAAGGATATATAGATGTTTTTTTGTCTTAGAAAATTAAAGGCGGTACAGCTTCTTATCTTTGTGTTGACATTGGCTCTTATGCTTGGAGCCTGCGGCAAAAAGGATGTTCTTATTGCAAAAGGTGTTGCTGTTGCCGGAATAAGCGTGGGTGATATGACAGAGCAACAAGCCGTGTCTGCACTCAAAAAATACGAAAACTTTGCAAAGGATGCGGTAATAGGCTTTATCTGTGACGGTGTGAGCTTTGAGATTCCTGCATCTCAGCTTGACCTTAAGCTTGACGCAAAGAAAACTGCACACAGGTGTTTTCTTGTGGGCAGAGGCGATGATAAAAAAACAAATAAAGAGGAAATCAAGATAGCCCGTACAGAGGGCATTAACATAAATCCGGTTTTATTCATTGACAGGGATAAGCTTATTCTTGCGGCAGAGAACAATCTCGGAGACAAGATTACCGATCCCGCTCCAATGACCGTGGAATACGGCGAGGACTGTCTTATAGTGACTAACTCCCGGGAGGGAAACATCGTGTCTGTGGATAAGGCTATGGATGCACTGGAGAATGAGCTTTCGGATTTCAAGGCAGATAACCCCGTGGAAATCATTCTTACAAAGCACAAGCCGGACAATCTTAGCTTTGAGCAGTTTAAGAAAAAGTATGTAAAGAAAGCAAAAGATGCAGTGTACACCAAAGACGGTAATACCTATCACATAGAACCCGAGGTAATCGGAGTGGAAATTGACGGGGAAGAGGCAAAAAAGATTTTTGAAGAAAACAAAAACAGCACCGACTCCTACAAAATCCCTGCAAAGATAACAAGACCTCAGATAACCGCAAGCTATCTTGAGGATAAATATGTAAACAAGATAATGGCAAAATACTCCACTTCCTTTGCCGGAAGCTCTGAGGGAAGATGTGCAAATATTGCCCTTGCCGCAGCAAAAATAGACGGATACGTTGTAAACCCCGGAGAGAGATTTTCCTACAATAAAGTTGTAGGTCCCAGAACTGCGGAGGCAGGCTTCAAGCTGGCACACGTCTATGTGGGTACAAAGGTGGTAGACGGCATAGGAGGAGGTATTTGTCAGGTGTCCTCCGCACTCTACAATGCGGTGGTTATGGCAGACCTTAAGACCGTTTCGAGAACAAATCACTCCATACCCGTAGACTATGTTCCAAGAGGCAGAGATGCCACTGTGTCCTACGGCACAATTGACTATGTTTTTGAAAACAACAAGCCGTATCCTGTAAGCATCAAAGCCAAAATTGACGGCACCAACCTTACCGTCTCGATTGTGGGTACTTCGGAGATGGATTATACCGTAGAATTTGTTTCCAACTATGTTTCCGCAATTGACTATGCAACAGTTCAGACCAAAGACAGTACCATTCCAAAAGGAGAAACCAAGGTAATAACCGCCGGTTCAAACGGCAGTGTGTATGAAAGCTACCGTGTTTACAAGAAAAACGGCGAGGAATATGACAGAAAATTCGAGTCAAGGAGCAGATACCAGCCTGTTACGGCAGAGGTTGCAGTAGGTACTATGGAAGAAGAACCCGGGGAGGAAGAAATAACTGAGGAAGAAATTACCGGAGAAAACATACCTTCCGAAGAAAATCCCGAAATCGAAAAAAATCCGGAGGATGCTGATGAACCCGAAATCCCCGAAGAGGTTATTGCTTCCGATACTATGCCCGCCGAGAAAGAGACTTACACAGAACAGGAGCAAAATCCGGAAGAATAAACGAAGTCAGGAATTTTGTGCCGAACTTAAAATTTCATATTGATAAAATACTTGAAAAGTCCCGATTTGAGGGACTTTTTCTATTGACTTTTTTCGACAATTTTGCTATAATGTGTAATTAGTTTTTTGTTGAGGTGAAGCAGATGATAACTAAGAAAACAACGGGATTTGTACATTTGTTTATTGCTTTTATGATATGCATAATTCTGGTTCAGACCACGGGTTTTGCCGATTATACCGCAGAAGCCGAATACGGGGCATGGATTGCTCCCGTACTCAAAAAGACCGATGGTCATAAGCCTTATATAGAGGGGAAAGACGGCACATTCCGCCCTGCGGATTACCTGAGCCGAGGTGAATTCTGCCACGCATTTTCCGTCATATATGATCTTGCTGACAATGGCGGAAAGAGCTTTTTCACTGACATCACAGCAGATACTCCGTATGCCTCGGATATCAAAAAAGTGACAGCATCGGGCATAATAAGAGGACATTACAACGGAGCCTTTTATCCCGACGCCGCACTATCCAGAGCAGAGCTTATTGAAGCATTTTGCAAAACTGCAGATATTACAGAATATGAATGTTCTTTTGAAGATACAAAAAACCATCCTTCGGAAAAGGAGATAGAATATGCATACAGAATGGGATTTATAAAACCCGTTTCCGAAAAAAGGTTTCATCCCGATGAGCCTGTATCAAGAAAGGATGCGGTAGTTTTTATAAACAGATTTTTGGGCAGAAGCTCTGCAAAAAGCAAGAGTGCTATGGAATATCAAAGGATAAATCCGTTTTGTGATGTTCCTCCGTCCTCGGCATATTTCTGCGATATAATGGAAGCTGCAGTTCCTCACAAAAGTACCGGCGTTGCAGAAAAAGAAACCTGGTATGATTTCACCTATGTAAAATGCGGTTTTCCCGGCGGCAAAGTGAATATAAAAGGCACAGAGCTTACGGTAGATTCCAACGGACAGTTTCGGGACAACCTGTCGGGAAGATTTATTGAAAAAAGCGGAAAAACTTACTACATATTTCCGGACGGTGATATAGATGCCTCTCTCAAAGGTCTTCAGGAGATAAACGGAGCACTTTACTATTTTAATGAGGACAGCTCTGTTTTGAAAAACGGATATATCGGACACGCATATTTTGGCTCTGACGGTAAATATACCACAAAAAGCACCACCGTGGATGCCTTGGTGGAAAAGGCACTGGAAAGATGCACCACATCAGAAATGACAAAAGAAGAAAAGCTTCGTGCATCCTACAAATACCTGCGTGACAATTGTAAGTATCTTGCCAGACCTCATCAGCCAAGGGGCAGTAATGCCTTTGTTATGGAGAGTGCCAAGTTTATGTTCCGTAATATGAGGGGCAACTGCTACTGCTTTGCTTCCTGCTTTCTTCTTATGGCAAGACGTATTGGCTATACTCAGGCATATGTGGTGTCGGGCGGTGTCGGAACAAAAAATTCTGACCATGCTTGGGTTATGATAGACGGAAAAATTTTCGATCCCGAGCTGGAGTATGCATACAGATACAGATATGCAAGAAAGAAAAATTACAATCTTTATGATATGAGCATTGATGCTACACCTTTCCCATATCATTTTCCAAAAGATTAAAGAGGATTCTCGGCATGGTTTTTAGTTCGGCACTGTTTTTGTTTGCGTTTTTACCCATTACATACATATTGTATATTTCGGTACGCTCTTTAAAAATTAAAAATTTTATCCTCACAGCGGCAAGTCTGATTTTTTACTCATTCGGAAGATTTGACTGGCTCCTGCTTCTGGTAATTTCCGTAATGTGTAATTATGCGTCGGGACTTATGATGCAGAGGGGTGACAGAGCAAGAAAGATTTCCCTTTGGATTTCCGTATGTATAAATCTTGGAATACTTTTTGCATTTAAGTATCTCAACTTCTTTACGGGACTACTCTCGCACATACCCTTTATGGGCATAGAGCAAACGGGAATTACGCTTCCAATCGGCATCTCGTTTTTCACCTTTCAAGGTATGAGCTATGTGATAGACGTGTACAGAAATCCGTCGATGGCATCAAAAAGCTTTGGAAAGGTGCTTTTGTACATAGCCTTTTTCCCTCAGCTTGTGGCAGGACCTATTGTTAAATACGGAGATATATCCCATCAGATAGACAGCCGAAACGGAAGCGGTGAAGATACTGTAAAGGGTATAGAACGCTTTGTGACAGGACTTGTGAAAAAACTCTTTTTTGCTAACGTGCTTAGTTTTGTTGCCGACGGTGTCTATGGACTTGAAGCTTCCTTACTGGATATGCGTCTTGCGTGGCTGGGTGCCCTATGCTACACGCTTCAGATATACTATGATTTCAGTGCATACAGCGATATGGCAATTGGACTTGGCGGAATTTTCGGCTTTAAGATAAATGAAAATTTTGCCCACCCCTATGTGTCTTCATCAATCAAGGAATTCTGGAGAAGATGGCATATTTCTCTTTCCGCCTGGTTTCGTGAGTATCTGTACATACCGTTGGGAGGAAACCGCAAAGGGGTGTGGAGAGCAAGACTGAACAGGCTTACGGTATTCTTCTTTACCGGTATGTGGCACGGTGCCAACTGGACGTTTATCCTCTGGGGTTTATGGCACGGATTTTTCCTTTTCCTTGAGGATGCTTTCAAAAAGAAAATTCCTGCTTTTGCAGGGCATATATACACAATGCTTGCGGTAGTTCTGGGATTTGTGCTTTTCCGTGCAGACAGCGTGGGACAGGCGTTTTCATTTGTGGAGGCAATGTTTACCGGCTTTGATTTTTCACGTGTCAACACTGCTTTGCTCTGCAAATTTCTTACTCCGTCCACGGTATTCACACTTCTTGCAGGCATCATATTTGTAATGCCGGTTAAGGATTTTGTTATAAAAAAATTACAAATCAGAGGTATGCGGATTCCCGCCTTTCTTAAATTGTCTGCAGTTATGCTTGTTTTCATTTTGTGTGTAATTAAGCTTGCAGCATCGTCATTCAATCCGTTTATATACACGCAGTTTTAGGGGGGTATGCAAAATAAAAAATAAAATTTTTATATTTATATTTTTTGCCCTTTGCTTTGTACCTCTTGTAACAATGCTTGTGTCACCGCACAGTAAGACCGTTGCCAATGAGGGGCAGATGCAGGTTCCATCCCTTATGGAAGCAGACGGCACAATAAATAGCGACTATATGAAAGACTTTTCCGATTGGTTTGACAAAAACTTTGGACTTCGCAGTTTTCTCATAGGAACGGAGCATCGCCTTATGGCGGCGGTTTTTGGTGAGTCATCTGAAAAAAAGGTAATCCTCGGCAGTGACGGATGGCTTTTTTATGCGGAAACACTGGACGACTATCAAGGCACAAATCTTATGACGAAAAGAGAAATATATTCCATTGCCGGTACTCTTGAGCTTATGGACGAGTACTGCAAATCAAACGGCATAAAGTTTGTCTTTGTTCCCGTGCCTAACAAAAATACTCTCTATCCACACAAGATGCCTGCCTTTTATCCGGCTTTTTCCGGCAGAACCAATATGGATATGGTAAAGGATGAACTGAAAAATACCGGTGTGGATTATGTTGATTTGGAAACGGCATTTACAAAAGAAAAAGTTCTGTATCGTAAAACCGATTCTCACTGGACAACAGAGGGAGCAGGATTTGCTTCGGATTGCATACTGGATGTCCTCGGAAGAGAGCACGAAAAGAATTTCGGTGCAAAAACCCATAGGGCAGATGGCGGAAGCGGAGACCTTTATGATATGCTCTATGTTTACGGCAGGGATTACGACAAGGATGTAGTGTATGACAAGGGACACAATTTCCGCTACGAAAGACCTATTCGCTCCTTTGAAGATAATTTTATAAACACTGTATGCGACGGAAAAACGGACAGGCTGTATATGTTCCGTGATTCATTCGGCAATACTCTCCATTCGTTTTTGGCAGATGAATTCGGCCACGCTGTCTTTACAAGAGTGCTTCCCTTTGACCTTGTGGGAGCAAAACAGGACGGGGCAGATTTTGTAATTCTGGAACTTGTGGAAAGAAATATAGAAAGAATCATTACCGAGGGGGCAGTTTTTCCTGCACCGGTAAGAGATATAGACATAATGAGTCTAAAAAAAGTGAATGCAAAAACAAAATTGTTAAATGACGGGCATATTGATGGTTATGTCCGCCTTGACGGAGAGCTTGACGCACCTCCTGACACTTACGACAATATTATAGTGGTTTCGGGCGGAACCTCCTATCAGGCAACCCCAAGAGGTGACAGAAGCTTTTCCGCCTACATCCCCAACACTAAAGAAAATAAAATCAGTATATATTTAACGAGGTGACCTGATATGATGAAAAAAATAATTGTTATGATGCTTGCACTTGCTATGGTATCCGGCATATGCTCCTGCTCCCAAGAAAAGAAAAATGGCGAAGTAGCCGATACTGTTTCCGAAGAAGTGAAAGAGGTAAACTTACAGAACGAGGAAGAAACTGAGGAAGCACTTCCGGCCACCACAGAGGAAACTGCACAGACAGAGCCAATTTCTAAAGAGGCAGAAAATGAAGCGGTAACTGCAGATGAAGCCATTCCGGAGCCTGCCGAGGAGGAAGCACCTGCACCCGAAGTGAAGACTGCATCCAAGGAAACCGCATCTCAGTATATAGGACAGAGTGTGTCTGCTCTGGTTGCAGCCATCGGTCAGCCAAATAACAAAACCTATGCATCCAGCTGTATTGGTGACGGTGAGGACGGAGAATGGTATTATGACGGTTTTACCGTGTATACATACAGGGAAAACGGAAATGAAAGAGTAGAGGATGTTTTCTGATTTTTTAATCCTGCGTATTTCAATGCGGATAATATGGAAGTGTATTTTGGAAATAGTGTCCCAACAATCAAATTCATGCGTTTTTCGGTGCATTGGCTTTGGCGGATGCACCTTTTTTAATGCATTTCTTTGATTCATATGTCGCCAAATAAAATAAAAGTAAGGTCAGTTCCTGACAATTAAAGCCAGGAACTGACCTTCTTTTTTGCGGCTTGTTCAAAAATTTTGAACATTTTGTTTATAAAAGTTCAAATTTGTGCGAAAAATGTATAATGCCGTTGAATTCGCACCTGCCAGATAGGATTGTGACAAATAATGGCGAAAGTAAAAATCTTTGTTGCGATGGGAATATGTGACAGTTAAAATGAGCTTAAAGATTTTGAAAAAAATACAATATTTTAGGAGGTAATTTCAATGAAAAAGAAGAAAAGAATTGTTATTGTGGATGATAACAGAGATTTTTGCGAAAATGTCCGTGACTTTTTGTCCTCAAAGGAAGATTACGAGGTTGTGGCAACGGCTTATGACGGAAAAACGGGTTATGAGCTGGTTCTGGAAACAAAGCCTGACCTTGTTCTTACAGATATTGTTATGCCGGTAATGGACGGGCTTACCCTTATGAGCAGAATAGCAAACAACAATATGCTCGTTCCCAAACCTGCAATCATTGTCTTTTCGTCCAGCGGATACGACTCTATAATAGCCAGTGCCACACGGCTCGGTGCAGCATTTTATTTTATAAAGCCCTTCGATTTGTCTGCTCTTGCCGACAGAATAGATGAGGTTCTCAGCACAAAAACCTCATCTTCGGGAGAGGTAAAGACAAAGGCTGTCCGTGATCTTGAAACAAACATCACAATGTACATTCAACAGCTTGGTGTTCCTGCACACATCAAGGGTTACCAATATATAAGGGATGCAATAATGATGGTAATAGAGGATATGGATGCTATAAATTCAATCACGAAATTCCTTTATCCCACAGTAGCCAAGCATTATAACACCACGTCTTCAAGAGTGGAGAGAGCCATCCGCCATGCCATAGAGGTTGCCTGGGACAGAGGAAATCCCGATGTATTAAATGACCTTTTCGGTTACACAATATTAAGTACCAGAGGCAAACCCACCAACAGTGAATTTATTGCTATGATAGCGGACAAGATAAGGCTGGAGATGAAAGTATCCTGAAATAATTAAAATTCTCCGTGAATTTAAGATAGATTTAACATAGAAAAGATTGTTAATTTTACATTACGTATATTATAATATGTGTAATAATGAAATTTTCGGAGGAAAAATATGGATTTTTTTGATGTGCTTACCCTTATCGGCGGCCTTGCACTGTTCCTTTACGGTATGGATGTAATGGGCGACAGTCTCAAAAAGCTTGCAGGCGGAAAGCTGGAGAGCTTTCTTGCAAAGCTGACTTCCAACAGATTCAAAGGATTTTTACTTGGATTTTTTGTAACAGCAGTTATTCAGTCATCATCGGCTACCACGGTTATGCTCGTTGGCTTTGTTAACTCCGGCATAATGAAGCTGGGACAGACAATCAGCATTATAATGGGTGCCAATGTTGGTACCACGGTTACATCGTGGCTGCTCTCCCTTACGGGACTTAGCGGTGATACCTGGTGGATACAGATATTCAAGCCATCCTCATTTACCCCCATACTTGCGGCAATCGGTGTCGTAATGACTATGATGAGCTCAAGCAACAAGAGAAAGAGCATAGGCAATATTCTTCTTGGCTTTGCGGTTCTTATGTTCGGTATGGAAACTATGAGCGGTGCTATGGACGGATTAAAAGAGAGCGAGGCTTTTGCTCAGGCACTTGTAATGTTTGAAAACCCTGTACTGGGTATCCTCACCGGTACCATTGTTACTGCAATCATTCAGTCATCTTCCGCATCCGTGGGTATTCTCCAGGCTCTTGCCATTACTGGAACTATTCCTTACTCAATGGCAATCCCCATTATTCTCGGACAGAATATCGGTACAACAATAACTCCTGTAATATCCTCCATAAGCGGTAACACCGACTCCAAGAGAGTTGCAATTTCCTGCGTATATATAAAGATGATCGGCGTTATAATTGTTGCGGTTGTATTCTATATCCTCAATGCAGTAATGAATTTTGCATTTATGGATAACAACGTAACTGCCTTTAACATTGCGGTAGTGCACACAGCATTTAACGTTTTATCAACGGTTATCCTTATTCCTTTCTGCTCTGCAATCGAAAAGCTTGCAGAAAGAAGTGTCAAGGGGGCAAAAAAAGACAAGGAAGATCCCTTTGGTGCACTGGACGAAAGATTTCTTTCCATGCCCGGCTTTGCTGTGGATAAGTGCAGTGAGCTTGTATGCAAAATGGCAGAAATTACCCGCAAAGCGATAGTGGATGCCACCTCAATGATAAATAACTTTGACGAGAGCAAGGTAGACTACCTTATGGATGCAGAATCCGAGGTAGACAGATATGAGGACAAGCTCAGCACATATCTTGTTAAACTCTCTGCAAAAGACCTTACCGAGCAGGATTCAAAGCAGGTAACAGAGCTTCTTCACGTAATAGGCGATGTTGAGAGAATTAGTGACCACTCCGTAAACATCCTGGAAGTCGCTCAGGAAATGAATGACAAGGGAATAAGCTTCTCTCCCGAGGCTCAGAGAGACCTTGATGTATTTATGAAGGCGGTGTGTGATATCATAGACCTTACCACCGATTCTCTTGTAAAGGGTGACCTTGAAGGTGCAAAATATGTAGAGCCCCTTGAACAGGTTATAGACAAGCTCAAAACAAAAATCAAGGCAAGCCATATCGAAAGACTTAAAGAGGGACACTGTACCGTGGAATACGGCTTCATTCTTGCAGATATCCTTACAAATTGCGAAAGAGTGGCAGACCACTGCTCCAACATTGCAGTTTGTATGCTTGAGATTGCTCACGGAAGCTTTGATACCCACGAATATTTAAGCCATGTTAAGTATGACGGCGAAAATGACTTTGCAAGAAGATACGAAGACTTTAATAAGAAGTATTCCGTATAATTCTTTAAAAAAACAGTGGTACAAAAATTCATCTGAATTTTTGTCCCACCATTTTTTATTTTATATCACTGACTATTTTTTCTGAGGGAGTTTCCAGTAGCCATGCATTTTCCGAAAGCCGTTTAAGCTTTTTGAAAGCACAGGCATAGTAGTGTCCGTCGCATATCCTTTCGTCACAAACCACGTTTA